>JAGMFA010000051.1 GCA_023127875.1 Candidatus Zixiibacteriota bacterium | reverse complement strand
CTGTTTCCTGCTCCTCTTAGTATATCTAAAGTCCCAGAATCCCCAGCCGATTTAGAGAACATAAAGAGAACGTAACGTCCCCACAGATATTCTCCAAAGAGAATCTAACGTCCCTACTGACATTCTGTAAAAAGAAACTCAACGTCCCCGCAGTCATTCTCAAAAAGCGGAATTTTTTGTCTGAAGATCAAGATAACACAAAAGAATACTCATAAATAATTGGTGGAAATCTGCCAACGGATTTCAGGGTTGAAAGCATCAGAGCCGTAGCGCAAGCAGGCAAACCGGACCTATGCAAAAGTGAAACTGTAGTCATCCATAATCTAAAGGAAGTGTGTCATGAGACGCATATGTATCTCTTCTTTGTTGTTCTACATCGGCGATTGCTTTATCCCGCAGAGCGGAATTGCCCCAGGGTATGGGCAAGGTATTGAGGACGTTTCAAATGAAGAACGAAATCATAAGACATCAAATTTCAGGTGTCAAACAAAAAGGAGGACGAAAATGAAGAAAAGTCTGTTGGTTTTTGCAATTCTTGGAATGCTGGTTGTAGGAATTGGTGTTGATACTCTGGCTCAGGAGGAAAGAACAGAAGAAGAACTCCTTTTTATGGAGATATCTGTGGTTACAGCATCAAAAACGGAAGAGAAACTAAGTGATGCGCCGGGCGTCATAACAGTCGTAACTAAAGATGAATTGGAAAGATTTGGAGGAACCAAATTAAAAGATATTCTGGAACGTGTACCCGGGTTAATCGCTAGCACTGTGTATATGACTGATCGCACTATTATTGCTGCTCGCGGAGACCAGTTCAAACATTCTGGGAATCATGTATTACTGTTGATCAACGGGCGTCCAGTTCGCGAAGTATTAGAGGGCGGAATTAAAAGTGAAATCTATGAGTCATTCCCCGTCAACATCATAGAAAAGATAGAGGTCATTAGGGGACCAGGCTCTGTTTTATACGGCTCAGATGCCTTTTCAGGAGTGATCAATATTATCACGGAGAAAGCAGAAAAGAATGGCATTGCCATAACAGGATTAACAGGAGAAGCAGGTGCATCCGGGACTCTGGGAGAAGCAAAGTGCCGACTTGGTGATTTGAGCATTGTAGCTGCGGGGAAATACTACAAGAAATCTGATTGGAAGACTACATATGATTATGCGGATTTTATCACAAATACTCTTGTTAGCCAAAAAGTGGATATCCCAAACAAAGGGTCGGGAGCCTATCTCGGAATAGACTACAAGAATTTAAGATTTATGTCGTCATATAACCAATGGCAAAACTTTTATTGCTTACCGGATTACATGCCAATTTTCCCTGCTTTTGGTTATGCTTATTGGAAAAAAGGCTTTGCTGATTTGGGATATGGTCTGCAGGTAAATGAGAAATGGAATATGGACATCAACCTTACTTATACACGCTCAACATTTAAAGTTGACGAATGGCCTGATATAGAAAGGGATTCCTATCAACTTATTGCTGAATGTACGAACTTTATCAATCCGACAGAAAAGCTTGGGATGGTTTTTGGAGGATTGTATAACTATATCAAAGGCAAGGAGCTTATGAAGATTCCTAGTGGGCAGATACCTATAAACGATGACAACCGAACCAGTTTTGGATTCTATACACAGGCGGATTATTGGTTGCGACAGAATACGAAGTTAATCGGTGGTTTTCAGGCTAATAAGGTTGAGAATATTGACCTGGATATCGTTCCCAGAGCAGGTGTCATCTGGTATCCGGTCTCCCGGATTAATGTCAAAACTCTTTACAGTCAAGCATTTCGAGCTCCGAGTATAAATGAAATCGGATTAGACCATCCTGCGATGAAAGGAAATCCGAATCTTAAGTCTGAAAAGGTAAATACCATCGATATTGGGGTAAATTATCAAGGAGAACAAATCCAAGGTGGCGTGAATTATTTCTTTAGTAAACAGACCAAAGTCATCTTTCAGGATCGATCTGGTAAATATGCACTTCCCACCTATGACAATATTGGTAAAGTCGATCTTCAAGGCGTCGAGTTCGAAGGGAAATACTACCTCAACAGGAGCCTCTTGCTCATTGCTTCAATGCTCTATCAAACCAATAAAGATAAAGAGGGAAACGAAAACGTGACCCCAATTGCAAATTTCGGAGCAAAAGCGGGCATAAGCTATAAATCTGAAAAGGGAGTGACAGTAAGTCTGTTTAATATATACCAGGGGGATCTGGATAAAAAGTATGATACACAAGTAAACCCATCTCCCGAGGCATATAATATGATGAACCTTCGTTGCCGATTTAACGTGAATAAATTCTTTGATTGGGATCTCAACCAGGACTTATCTCTGTTATTACAGGTTGATAATCTTCTTGATGAAGAGATCTGGTTACCAAATTGGGGCTTAATTATCGGTAACTCGATTCCTGTCAATCAAGGTAGGACCATATACTTTGGTATGGAGGTATCTTTATAATTTGGAATGGCAATTTGCTTTATGGGGGGAAATTCATCTTCTTATGTGGAATTACCGAATTACCACAGTGACGAAATTCGTAGGAAGATAACTGCTCAACTCAAGATTAAGTTCTAAGTATCGAAGGAAGAATGCCAAGGACAAAATTTTTACTTTTTATTCTTTGCCTTATATTTCCTACTGTCTGGTGTCATGCAGCCGGGCGAGTAGTAGTTTCAGTTGTTTTCCCATCTGACATTGAAGCTTACCAACAAGCGTGGAATGGATTCAAGGAATTCTTTGATGAGAAGGGGGTATCTTTGTGGGCTTCTGAGTATGACTTAAAGCAAGAGGAGCCAGTTGAAGTTTATTCTCGAATAAATAAAGAAAGACCGGATATAGTTCTTACTCTGGGCACAAAGGCATCAAAATTGGCAAAAGAAAAGATAAAGGATATTTCGGTGGTATTTTGTATGGTTTTCGATCCTCAGAAAATTACAGCGTTAAATATTACCGGGGTATCGATGGAAATTCCTGCAAAGATAAAATTACAGGGAATCAAAAGGATACTTCCTCATACAAAAAAAATTGGATTGATATATTCGCCTGGATCAACACCAGCATATGAGGAAATATCACTACTATGTAGCTCAATAGGTTTCGAAATTGTTAGAAGGAAGATCGATTCAGAAGAGGAATTTCCTGATGCACTAAAAGATATTTCCCATAAGATAGACTGTTTCCTGATGATTCCCGATTCTAAAATATATTTCCTTAAGTCGGTAGAATATCTTTTACTTGAAAGTCTCAGGAAAGGATTTCCCGTTGTTGGGCTTTCTTCACACTACACTAAAGCCGGAGCACTATTTTCTTTTGACTGCGATTACAATGATTTAGGCCAACGGGCAGCGAAAATCACTTTGAAGATACTAAATGGAGAAAAGCCAGCTAACATAAAACCCTCGAACCCGAAAAAGATAAATCTTTCTTTGAATCTGATCACTGCTGAAAGGTTGGAAATAAAAATTCCTTCTCAAATAATAAAAGAGGCAAGTGAGGTTTTCGGCGAATGAGATTTGGGATTGATAAAAAAGTCAATCTACTCTCTGTGGGCGTGATCCTTTTCTTGGGTCTAATCCTGGGTTACTATTTTATCCGGCATGAAACTCGTGCCTTGAATACTGAATTGGATGAGCGAGCGACTGTCCTTATTAATAGTTTAGCTACCAGCTGCGAATATCCCATCCTAATCAGAGATCGAGAGGCAATTTCCAGATTAGTAAAAGGAGTATTGACTCAGAAAGATGTCGTTTTTTGTAGAATTGAGGATATGGATGGAACTGTTCTTTATGAGGGAGGCATAAAGGATGGAAAGCTTATCAGGGAATTCATATCTCCCGTTTTTACCAAGAAAACCACGGAAGAAGGGGACGAGATGATTTTAGGTGTCCCGATGGAAGTAGAAGAAAAAATTGGAAAAATATATTTGGCAATTTCCCTTTCAGGGCTCAATCAGAAGGTAAAAGATGTAAAGAAAACTATAGCAGTATTTGTAATTGCTACCATCATTTTAGCATCCTTAGTCATCTCTTTATTAGGCAAACTTGTCTTAAGTGATCCAATTACTTTGTTGGTTAAAGGCACGGAAAAGATTGCCAGAGGAGACCTCAACTATAGAGTTCCCGTAAAAAGCAACGACGAAATTGGAATACTGGCTATTTCTTTTAACAAGATGACTGATGATTTAAAGAGAACAACCACATCGATAATCTATCTCAATAAAGAGATTGCCGAGCGCAAGCGGGCGGAGGAGGAAAAAGACAGACTTCTACGTGATCTTAATAAGCGTGTGAAAGAGTTGAACTGTTTATATGAAATTGCAAGAATTGTTGAAATTCCCAATATTTCGTTAGAGGAAATATTCCAGAAAACAGTCGATGTGATGCCACCTGCCTGGCAATACCCTAACACTACTTGTGCCAAGATAAAAGTTAAGGGCCAAGAGTTTGAAACTTCGAATTACAAGGCGACAAAATGGAAACAATCGGCTGACATTAAAATATCCGGAAAGAAAACTGGTGTGGTGGAGCTCTGTTACCTGGAACAAAAACCAGAAAGCGACGAGGGGCCTTTCCTTAAAGAGGAGAGAAACCTAATCAACGCTATTGCCGAGCGATTGGGAAAAATCACCGAGCGCAAGCGGGCGGAGGAGAAGCTGAAATTATTTTCGCATTCCGTTGACAGTTCGGTTGATGGCATAGCTATGGGTGATCTCGAGGGCAAAATTACCTATGTAAATGAAACATTTGTTAGAATGTTCGGCTATTCAAGAGAAGACTTAATAGGGAAAGAGATCGCCTTTATCTACGCTGAGGATCAGATACCGAAGTTGAAAGAGGCAATTAAGGCAGCCGTTGAGGGCGGTTGGAAAGGAGAGTTGATTGGCAAAAGAAAAGATGGTGAACTCTTTCCGATGGCGGTGTCCGCATCAAGAGTAGTGGATCACGAAGGGAAAGTCATTGCACAGATGGCGAGTCACACTGACATCACTGAGCGCAAGCGGGGGGAGGAGAAGCTCAAAGAAGCGAAGCAGGAAGCCGAAGAGGCTAACCGGCTCAAAAGCGAATTTCTGGCGAACATGAGCCATGAGATCCGCACTCCCATGAACGCCATCATCGGTATGACCGGCATAGCCTTAGAAACTGACTTAAACGACGAACAACGAGAATACCTGAGTATGGTCAAAGAAAGTAGCTATGCACTATTGGGCCTCATAGATGATGTCTTAGATCTTTCCAAGATAGAGGCAGGTCGGATTGAACTCGAGAGCATCGACTTTGATCTGCGTGCCACAGTGGAGAGCGTGGCTGATACTTTAGCTCCTCGAGCTTCGGTCAAGGGACTGGAATTAGCTTGTTTGATTCATCATGGGGTCCCCTCGTTTCTGCGGGGCGATCCTGGCAGATTGCGGCAGATGCTGGTGAATCTGGGAGGAAATGCCATTAAATTCACAGAAAAAGGAGAGGTGGTAATAGGGATAGAGCTTGAGAAAGAAACCGAAGATTCCGCAACACTTCTTTTTTCCATCACAGATACCGGAGTAGGTATCCCTAAAGATACGCAAACCAGAATTTTCGAAAGCTTTACCCAGGTTGACGGGACCACCACCCGCAGATATGGAGGCACCGGATTGGGTTTATCTATCTCCAAACGATTGGTGGAGCTTTTGGGTGGTCAAATCGGTGTGGAAAGCCAGCCGGGCAAGGGGAGTCGTTTCTGGTTTACCGTTACTTTCGAAAAGCAAAAAGAGTTCAAAGATGTCTCCCCATCGTTTCCTCCTGATATACGCGGCATGCGGATGCTGGTAGTAGACGATAACACAACCAATCGAACCATTCTGGTCAAAATGTTGGAGTCCTTCGGCTGCTCTGCTGAGGCTGTGGAAAGCGGCTCTACTGCACTTCAGGCATTGAAGAAAGCAGCCCGTAAAGAGAAGCTTTTCGATTTGGTATTGCTGGATATGCAGATGCCGGAGATGGATGGAGAGGAGACTTTGCGTACCATCAAGGATGATCCTGAAATCAAACAAGTGCTGGTGGTTATCCTTACCTCTATCGGAGAGCGTGGAGATGCCGCCCGGCTGGAGGCTTTGGGTTGTGCCGGATACCTGACCAAACCGATCAAACAGTCGCAATTATTTGATACCATCATCACCGTCTTGAGCCGACAAAAGACAGCAGTTGAACGAAAGTCGGGCAGAATAGTTACCCGTCATACCATAGCGGAGCAAAAACGTCGGAGGATTCGCATACTTTTGGCGGAGGACAATCCTATGAACCAAAAATTGGCGGTGGCCCTACTTAAGAAAGCGGGTTTCTCGGTGGATGCAGTCGAAAATGGACGAATGGTAATAGAAGCCCTTGATCGTACCACTTACAATCTTATCCTTATGGACGTTCAGATGCCCAAAATGGACGGCTTTGAGGCCACCAAAGCTATTCGGGAAAGGAAAGACGAAAAAAAGCATACGCCTATTGTCGCCATGACCGCCCACGCCATGAAAGGAGATCGGGAAAGATGCCTCAACTCTGGCATGGATGATTACATCTCCAAACCAATAGAACCGCAAGAGCTGTTCGATGCCATAGAAAAATGGACAAAATCTTATGATCCCAGGAAGGGAATCACTGGACAGGATAAGTCTGAGAAAGATGATAAGTTCAAAAATGATCCCATTGATCTTGAGACGGCCCTTTCACGATTCGACAACAACAAAGATTTTTTCAAAGAAATGCTTGAGGAGTTTTTGGACTATGCACCGAAACAATTGCACACTCTGGATGAAGCGATAAATAAAGGAGAAACCAAGGTAGTAGAAAGGGAAGCTCACAGTCTCAAAGGTGCCGCAGGTAATCTGAGTGCCAAGCGCATTGCCGACCTCGCCCTTAAGCTGGAACTTTTGGGACGGACAGGTGACTTAGCCGGGGCAAAAGAGATGATCGGTAACCTGAAAACTGAGTTTAAACGATTAGAAGAATACATCCAAAGATCACTACCGCAGGAAGTTGCACAAAAATCTTAATATTACAAGATTGAACTCATCAAGATGAGAAAAGCAAAGAAAAATGCTTCAAGCAATCCTGACTAAGGATTGACAAATAACCATCAGTCTCTTACTCATTTATATAAAAATATGAGCCTAAGTATATATCCGAACACATATCAATGGCTCACATTATCTTTCCAATCTTACTTTGCAGGATGCCAGTCGGAAAAACCCTAAAGTTATATTTAAAGTATTAAAATTTAAAGCCGATTTAATTTCTTGAAGGGGACGGCGGGTCTCAACAACATTCCTACTAAAATTAATCCTTTCTGTTGAATATGAGCACAATCAGAAAGATCTGCTCATAAAGGATCTGGTAGAAATATGTCAACAGATCATTGAATTAAAACTGCCTAGGCCCAACGCCAGTGGGTAGAGGGGACTAAACATGAAGAATAAAAGCATAAATCGCATCAGCATATGGAAGAAAATGATATGGATTGCCATTGTGCTGGGGGCAGTCTACTGGATTCTTGGATCCGCTATAGATGTTTTTGTTTTTAGCGATGGTAATCTTATCGAGGAAATATTTACCTTAGATCCGCATAAAATTTGGATGCGTTCCTTGGTTCTGTGCATTCTCATCATGTTCAGTCTCTATGCCCAAGGCGTTATCACCGAGCGCAAGCGGGCGGAAGCGACGCTTGCCCAACAAACCAGGCAGTTGGAGCATGCCAATGAAGAGCTTGAACGTAAGAACGCCGAGCTGGATCAGTTTACCTACGTTGCCAGCCACGACCTGCAGGAGCCGCTGCGCAAAGTGACCGCCTTCAGCGGCATGCTCCGTCAAGATCTGGGGGAGGGCCTGCCGGAGCGAGCGGAGAAGGATCTTGGTTTTATCATTGACGCGGCAAAACGAATGCAGAAACTGGTACAAGACCTTTTGACGCTTTCACGCTCAGGAAGGGTGGACATGAAACGGGAAACGGTCTCTCTTAATCACTGTGCTGACCATGCGATAGACTCATTGGCAGTGCGAATAGAGGAAAGCGGAGCCGAAATCACTAGTGATGAGTTGCCTCAGGTGTGGGGAGACCGAACCATGCTGACCCAACTTTATCAAAACCTACTCTCAAACGCTTTAAAATTCACAGGCGCCAACCGACCACTAATTTGCTTGACCGCTGAGCGGATTGACGGGCAATTGATTTTCGGGGTAAAAGACAACGGCATCGGTATCGAGCCGAGATACGCCGAGCAAATCTTTGCGCCTTTCAAACGTCTGCACGGACGCGGTGAATACGAGGGCACGGGAATTGGTCTGGCAATATGCTACAAGACCATTGAGCGGCACGGCGGTAAGATTTGGGTTGAATCGAGTACCGGAAAGGGCACACACTTCAAATTCACTATCGGTGAAATGATACCGAATAAAAGGGAGGAAAGTTTATGGGACAATTCAATGGAAAACCTGCGGTCATCCTCCTCGCCGAAGATGACCCCGGCGATCAGGAGTTGACCCGGCGGGCTTTAGAACAAAGCAGAATCCGAAACGAACTCTACATCGTTGAGGACGGTGAGGAGGCTTTAGATTACCTACTTCGTCGTGGCAAATACGAAGACCCGGCTTCCTCCCCCAAGCCAGACTTGATGCTTTTGGATCTGAACATGCCCAAGATGGACGGCAAGCAGTTGCTCAAGCAGATGCGCGCCGATCCTAACCTGCGCCGGATCCCTGTGGTAGCTCTTACCACGTCGAAACAGGAGAGCGACATCATCCGTACCTACGACCTGGGGGCAAATTCCTACATCGTCAAACCCGTAAACATGGATCAATTCATCAACGCCGTTAAGGTCCTGAAGGATTATTGGTTTCAGATCGTGGTGCTGCCGCCACGAGGAGAGTGAACTATGACACACAAGAAAATTACAGTTCTCGCAATCGAGGACGACCCGGGAGACATTCATCTTGTTCGCCGTTACCTTGAAGATATTCCGGGGTGGGAGGTAACGTTTCTTGCCTTCACAGAACCAGCCGAGGGATTGGCTCAACTTTCCCGCCATGCCCCAGACATTATCCTGCTCGACTATCTTTTGGGAGATACAACAGGCCTGGAGGTGCTCAAAAGGATCCAGAAGTCTCGCTCTAAGTGTCCAGTGGTCATCCTCACCGGGCATGGCCACGAGGAACTCGCTGCCGAACTCATGCGGTTCGGGGCAGCGGACTACTTGCCAAAGAGCCGGTTGTCATATAACAGTCTCAAACGCGTCATTTCCAACGCCATCGCAAAGTACAAATTGCAAGAAGCACTGGAGGAACATCGGCGGAAACTGGAAGAGACCAACCAGGATCTGTTGCGCAAAAATCAGGAGATCCAAGGTTTCTACCATAAGCTCTCCTACAAGCTCAAGTCTCCTGTGACGTCGGCTCTGGGGTATGTGTCAATGGTGCTGGAAGGATCGGCTGGTCCTCTGACCGAAGTTCAGCGCAAGTATTTGAAAACCGTTGGGGACTGTTGCAAGCATATGTGCGAATGCATCAACGATCTCGTCGACGTGACCAAGTTACAGACGGGAAAATTGGTCATAAGCCGGTGTCCAGTTTTCATCGACAAACTGGTGCACCAGGTTATGGCTTCAATTTCTCCTGCCGCGCAGAAGAAAGGCATTCCTTTGAACCATGCCATAGAGCAGGACTTGCCAGAGGTTAACATCGACGAAAACAGGATCGGTCAGGTCCTTTCGAACATGCTGAGCAACGCGTTGAAGTTCACCCCTGAAGGTGGTGAGATCATGGTTCGAGTCGCTCACAACCCGATTACTCCAGAGTTCGTCTTGGTGTCGGTCACTGACACCGGACGGGGTATTGAACCGAACAAACTCCCCTACATCTTTGATCGCCTCTATCAGGTTAAAAGCAATGATTGGATGACCCACCAGGGTTTGGGCCTTGGTTTGTATATTTGCCGGGAATTGGTCAGACTGCACGGAGGAGATATCTCGGTTCAAAGCGAGCCGGGAAAAGGTAGCACTTTTTCCTTCACCCTCCCGAAGCATGTCCCACAGGAAACCTTGCAGACCGTAGTAGAAAGGGAGGGTGCGTACGAAAAAGACTCTCATGGTTGAGGACGACGAGAAAATGGCTCTTCTGTTGTGAGTGCGTCTTGGGGCAAATGGTTGTCAAACGATCATAATAAACCAAGCTTCAGTTGAAGTAACTTGGGTCGTTGAACTCCGATCCGACATTATTATTGAAAAGTGCAGCAGGTAATCTGGGTTCTGAGTGCATTGTCGACCTTCTTCTTAAGCTGAAACTCTTGGGACGAACGGGTGATTTAGCAAGCGCAAAATACATAATCGGTGATCTGAAAATTGACTTCAAACACTTAGAGGAATACATCCACAGATCATTACCCCAGGAGGTTACACAAAAATCTTAACATTACCAAGTTGAATTCGCAGAGGCGAAAAATGAAAATACTTATCGCCGAGGATGAAAAAACCTCCAGAATGATTCTGGAAAGGACGTTGACCAAAGCTGGATATGATGTGGTGGGAGTTGAGGATGGACTAAAAGCCTTAGCCTCAATTCAGAAGGAACTGCCAGATATGCTCATCACCGACTGGATGATGCCTGATCTGGATGGATTAGAGCTTTGTCGCCGGGTTCGGTGTCTCGATCTTCTCGGTTATGTTTACATCATCCTTTTGACCGCATTGACCGAAAAGGAAAAAATTATCCAGGGATTGGATGCGGGAGCCGATGATTACGTCACCAAACCCTTTGACAGAATCGAGCTTTTAGCCCGGGTGAGAGCCGGAGAACGGGTCATTCAACTTGAGAAGTCGCTGCTCCAGAAAAACAAAGAGCTTTCGGAGGCTTTAGCTCAGGTCAAGCAACTGAAAGGACTTTTCCCCATTTGTATGTACTGCAAAAAGATCAGAAACGACGAAAATTACTGGCAGCAAGTTGAGGAATACATAGGTGAACATTCAGAAGCAGATTTTAGTCACAGCATTTGCCCGGAATGCATGGAAAAGAATTATCCAGAATATATGAAGAGGATAAAAGCTCGTGCAGTTGAGGTCAATCGTTAAGATGCCTCGAATTAAATTCAAGCGGAACTGATGGAGCTTGTCTCCGCCACCTTTCTTTCTTTTAGAGGTAACCCTCTTTTTGGTTCGGACAGGGGTTGAACCCCTGTCCGTAGTGGGATAGGGGTGCAACCCCTATCCCAACAAGGTTCCAACAAGGAAGGTACGGGGTAAAAAACGGTAAAGGAAAACGTTACTTGCACAATAGGCTAAAGAAATATTCGGAGTTCATTGGGGATAAAAAGTTGAAACGGCACTAACGGCAACTACCCTTGACTTTTTTATTAAACCCATCTTAAAATCCCGGTTTCATCATACGGCTATAATAACTTCCAGAGGTGTATAGGGCCGCTATAGGATTGTGTCCCAAAACGCGATCTTTTGCTACCAAAACGGTGGTATAAGCATCAGCATATTTGAAAAATAAAGAATCATGACCCACACATACGCCCAGAAGAATATTTAAGTCTGTCTTTTCCTTATTTAATATTTTAGCCTGGGCAATGGAATTGCACATGGGCTCAAACTCTCCGATCTGTATCTTCTCTTCATCTTTTACCCCGATCTCTTCTTTTGGTATCCGTCCCACCTTACACATCACCGACACCACCTCAAAGCCCTGATTTACCAGAATCTTGTTTAATATGGTAGCTTCATTCATAAATCCAACACAGAATGCGATCCCCAGTTTCTTGAAACCCATTTTCTTCGCAAATTCGCATATCTCCTGAACTCTGGGCTTAACCGGAAACTTGGTATAGGGTTTTATGTGTCTGTTAGCATAACACTCCCCCTCTTGGATGGAAGCCTGCCGGGCAAACTCCCGCACTTCTTGCTTTTCATATTCCTTCATTGCCTCCTTCACAGCATCCATCCGGTTCAATGTGGGACAAAACTTAGGACCTTTGCCCCCTTCGACCAAACAGATTTTTTCTGCCTTATCGATTTTACAATATGCGCAAGCTGAGGATATTTCTTTGTTCATGTTGTTCCTCCTGTTGAAATCAAAATCTTCAAAATTCTTTTTATCATTGGCTCTTATCAGTTGTGGTATATGTGATCTCCCACCCTTCTCATCCAGGCAAGCTCCTTTTCGATCATGGATCCCATCTCCAGAATTTTAAGGTTTTCTCTGGATTGCTTCAGATTTTGAGGACCGGAGATGCAGACGTGAACTAAAGGGAGAGAAAGGACAAACCGATAGCAATCGGTTGCCCTCGGAGTTTTTTCATTTTCAGGAATGTAATTTCGTCTTAAAAGCTTTGTGTGGCAGGTGGCAGTAAAGATGACGATCCCTGGTCCATCCTTTTCAGGGAGGAGAGGGAACACATCATCTTCTGCGCCTCGATGAACAGCATTATACCTTATGTGAAATACATCAAAGATATTTTCTTTTTCCACTTCTGCAAATCGAGGGCGGTGATGGCAAGCCAACCCCAGATATCGAATCAAACCTTTTTCTTTCAGTTTCAGTGCTGTATCGATGGTTTTCTGATTCGGTCTTCTTCTGAACGTGCTGAAAAGCAAAACGTCGGCGTAATCCAGATTGAGTTCTTTAAGAGCTCTTTGGAGACTTTTGGGGATAAGTTTTGCCCAGGGCCAATAGTTTTGGACCACCACCACCATTCTCTCCCGATTTTTCTTAGCCAATCGCCTGATCCCCTCTGCCATCATGCCTCTTCTGAGCGCTCCCCAATAAAAATAGTTGACCCCATGATCGAAGGCTTCTTCGACCGCACGTGCAGGGGCGCCATAAGTGGCACTCAACCCCAATCGCCCCACTTCAAGTTTTGTCCTTCCTAAAATGGTAGGTTCAAAGCTCATAATACTTGTGTATGTTTTAAATATTCGGAAACCTTTTGGGCAGGGCTAAATGCCCTTCAGGGT
>JAGMFA010000050.1 GCA_023127875.1 Candidatus Zixiibacteriota bacterium | reverse complement strand
CTTCAGGGTGAACCCCTCTCTTCTTAGAGGGCTTGTCAGAATTCGGGTTTCTGTAGCCGCAGACTTTAGTCTGCGAAATTGGGATATTGAAAACCAACAACTTTCGTCCATATGGACGGCTACAACTTCAAAACATCATTATGACACAACCTCTTTAAGGAGAGGGGACAGAGGTGAGGTTTCTCTACTCCAGGCACATGTTTTTCACCTGCCGTTTATTTCCCGATAATGAAAAACGCCAAAGGAGAACAAATGGACACAAATACTTCTATTCTTTTACTTGACAGCACTGGTTGTTAAAATTAACTTTGGTATGTGAGAAAAATTCTGGGTGTTTTAATAGTCATAGGTCTTTTGGTTTCATCTTTCCTTGATGCGCAGGCACAGAGTAATCCCACCGGTGAGCTTCGGGGGAAAATCGTAAGTTACGAAACTGAAGAGCCGCTTCCCGGAGCTAACATCACCATAACAGGAACTGACTTCAGAGCAATAACGGATCAAGATGGTATCTTCATTTTCAAGAATGTCCCTGAAGGAGACTATGAAATAGAAGTTTCGCTGATCGGTTATCTGAAGACCAGGCGACCCAATATTGAAGTAAAACAGAGTCAGATAACCCCGCTTATCATCAAGCTTCGATCCTCTCCCATTCTTCTGGAGAAAGAAATAAGGGTGGTGGGTGAAAGACCGATGCTGGAGATCAAACTGCCTGCCACCCGACGAGAGCTTACCCCCGAGGAATTAGAACTTACCCCTGCCACCGATCTAAAGGAGATAGTTTCGCAACAGGTGGGGGTGATTCAGGACAAAAGCGAGCTTCATATCCGGGGCGGAAGGTCTTATGAAAACCTTTTTTTACTAGACGGGCTCCTGATAAATGATCCATTTACCCGAAGTGGATACGGGATTGCAATATCTCCTACGGCTATTGATAAGCTTAATCTCGTCTCCGGAGGATTGGGTGCTCAATATGGTCAAGCCACCGCTGGAGTGGTGGAGATGGAGATAAAGGAGGGGGGCGAAGACTTTCAGGGCTCTTTCACATATAAAACCGATGAGCTGGGTTTTAAGTCCTCCTCCAGTTTTAACACAGACATATTGGACTTCAGCCTCTCCGGTCCGGCTGATCTTTTCAAGTCCAGTCTTTCAAAGATGGGTTTAAAAGTTCCCGGAGATTTCTATTTCTTCTTCAACACCAACATAAACCTTTCCGACACGCATCTGAAACATCCGGGAAAGCTTTTCTCCTCATCCTTTGGAAAAACCAAACTCTCACCTCGGGAGGATAATCGCTTTTTTGCTATATTTAAACTCACCTGGAAGGACCCCACCTTCAAATGCTCTTTTACTTCGGGAAAATCTGTGGTGATCAACCAGGACAAAAGCGTCCTTTTGACCCGGATGAATCTCCCTACCTATAGCTACGGTCCGCCTTTTGAGTATTCGGAGATTTTAGAAAATTACAATACCTTCACCCACGAGAGCAATTTTCAGCTTCTCTCCTTTAGGAAGATAATGGGTGAGAAACTTCTCTTTTCCGCAAACCTCAGCCGTTATTTCACCAACCTGCATTCGGACGTAGGAGGGAAGAATTGGTCTGTTTACACCATGCCGGTGGATGCCTATCCCTTTGAGATTGTGCTGAGCCCGGACAGCACCCACTATATCGTAGTCAAGGGTCCGGATGGATTTTATGATCAAGGAGATGGGGACACCTGGTATGATCATTTCGTCGAGACCTACGGGATGAACTTCAAGCTGATCCGGGTGATGAGCGATCTTTACACCCTCCAGGCTGGTTTTTCCGAAGAATATCAGACCATCCAGTTGTTGGACATCTACAAACCCTGGCTGGGAGCGTACGGATTGGGGTTAAGCTATGATCTTTACAGGGTGTATGCTAACGATGGTTCAATCTTTTGGGAAAACGATCTCAAGCTTGAACAAGCCACAATCAACTTTGGCCTGCGATATGACTTCTGGTTTCCGGGCAAATATGTGGAAAGGGCAATGGAAGATACCAGTCTTCCCTTCATAACACCGGAGATGAGGAAGGATTTTGAGAACAAGACTTTCAAATTATTGGGACATCGAGGAAAGGGGAATTTGAGTCCTCGATTTGGATTTTCCGCTCCCTTGAGGGAAAACACCAATTTCTTTTTCAACTACGGGCGGCTCTCCAGACGACCAAACCCGCAGTATCTTTATGCCAAGCTCTATTCGTCGACAGAATCGAGCTACCAGCTTTTAGGAAATCCCAATCTAAATTCCGAGAGAGTGGCTTCATACGAGGTGGGGATTAAATCAATCTTAAGCCAAAATGATGCGTTGAGCCTGGTGGGATATTATCGAAGCATACTTGATTATATAACTGCCGCCCGGGTGGTTCCGGATACCTTGAGACCTGAGTCCGCATACTTGATATATTTCAACTTAGACTTTGCCACCAGCCGAGGATTAGAGATTGAATACAAAAGAAAGGTGGGGGACTTCTTTTTTGGCTCCCTGCAGGTGGGATTTTCAAAAGCGAGCGGAGAAAGATCCGACCCGGAAGATATATTGAAAGGGATCGGAGGAAGATCCGCTCAACAGATCTATCAGGAGCATATCTTCGACTGGGACAAACCCTGGCAGGTGGTGCTAAAAACTACTTTCTTTTCCAACCAGAAAAGATTCAGGCTGTTTGGTTTAAGATTGCCTCCACAGTGGGATTTGAGCACAAACTTCTGGGCGCATGCGGGTCAGAGATATACCCCATACAAACAGGTTGTTTCGCCTGAAGGAGAAGTCGACTTTGTTCAGGATGGAGAGATCAACTCCAAAATGGGGAAGTTCTGGTCCAGTTTGGATCTTTCCTTCCGCAAACATTTTTATTGGAAAAACTTAAAATACAGTTTTTTGTTGGAGGTGACCAATCTTTTTGATCACAAGAATGCGGTGATCATAAATCCCCTTACCGGAGATGCTTATCAAGAGAACGATGTTATCCCCTATGCAGAGGGCGATCCTAATTTGCCGGACAAAAGCAAGAAGTTGCCCCTGGGGTCGGATCCATCCAGATTTTTGGCACCCCGGCACATTAAGGTTGGAATATCTATCAGGTGGTGAAAATCGGGTTTAAACTGTAGCGTCCGAGCTCGTCTCGGACGAAGGGCGTCGCACACAGAGGTGCGACGCTACAGGTAAACGTAACATTGGCTTTTGGTAAATATGTGGATTAGAACGTAGCGTCCGAGCTTGTCTCGGACGAAGGACGTCGCACACAGAGGTGCGACGCTACATAAGAACATAAAAAATGAAAAAGAACGAAAGAAACCATTACAAAACTTACGGCAAAAATCGCTCCTTGCGATTGAAGGGATTCGATTACTCAACTTGTACAGTGTATTTTCTCACCCTGTGTTCGTCGAAAGGCAAAAAAGTTTTTTCTGATCCAAAGCTTGCCGAAGGAACCATAAATTGTCTAAAAGACTGTTCGAAACGATTTGGGTATAGAGTGTTTGCATATTGTCTGATGCCAGATCATTTGCATTTACTTATAAGCCCAGTTGAGAGTGGAAGATCAGTCTCTCAATATGTGCAGACATTTAAAAGCTTAAGCACTCGAATTTTCTGGAGATTCGCAGGAAAGGGAAAACTGTGGCAGCGAGGTTTTTATGACCACATTGTCAGAAAAGAAGAAAGTTTAGTTGAGATTATTAAGTATATACTGGCTAATCCTATAAGAAAAGGGTTGAGTCAGACTCCAGATGATTACCCTTATTCAGGAACGCCAGATGAGGTTACGCTACAAAATGTTTAATGTAGCGTCCGAGCTTGTCTCGGACAAGGGGCGTCGCACACGGAGGTGCGACGCTACAGGTAAACGTAACATTGGCTTTTGGTAAATATGTGGATTAAAACGTAGCGTCCGAGCTTGTCTCGGACGAAGAACGTCGCACACGGAGTTGCGACGCTACAGGTAAACGTAAAATTGGCATCTGGTAAATATGTGGATTAGAACGTAGCGTCCGAGCTTGTCTCGGACGAAGAACGTCGCACACAGAGGTGCGATGCTACAGGTAAACGTAACATTGGCTTTTGGTAAATATGTGGATTAGAACGTAGCGTCCGCGCTTGTCTCGGACGAGGGGCGTCGCACACGGAGTTGCGACGCTACAGACAAACCTAAACCTTATCATGAAAAAAAGATATCTACTAATACTAATTTTGCTTTTTTTATTTTCCGGCTGCGGTAAAAGGATTAAACTCCCCACCAACGGTGCTGAGCCAAGTGTTACCGCCTATGTTCCCATCTTTCCTACCTGGACATCTGCAGGAGTGCTTCCTTTCAATCAACCGCAGGATGTGCACGTGGGCTTTGATGGCTATATATACATAGCCGATACCGGAAACGACAGGATCGTGAAGTTTGATCCGGCGGGCACTTTCGTAGACCAATATGGAGGGGCAAAAAACCCTCGCAGTGTATCTCAGGATCGACTCTTGAGACTTCTGGTCACCGGAGGAAACACTATCTATATAAAATTAAAAGACCAAGAGATGTTTGACTCGCTATATGCTGGGGCTGATATCTATGACACTACTATCGTAGTACACCCGGACACCATCGAAGGCTTGCTCGATACCACCTACTTGGTAGATACCGTCACAACAAGATATGAAGCCATTGCGCCTGATCCTCGCCCCTTATCCGGTTATGCCATGTATTTTGTGTGCGACTACACTAGAAATCAGATACTACAGTTCATATTCTACGAGCCAAATGAATTACATAACTTGGGAGCGGTGATCCCCTCTGGCTTTGATCTCTCCGAAACTTGGTATCCTACCGGATTATTTACCTATTTGAGCGGGGACAAATTCAGGTTTCTCTTCTGCCAGGCTTTAGATTACTTTTCTGTCCAGCTTTTGGATGGTAACAGTTTCGCCCCTTTAATTCCCCGCACCGACAGCTCCAAGATCTACTGGCAGGGGACCTTCGGATTGGCGGAGGACGTGGCAGTGGATGAGTTTGAAAATATCTTTGTGGTGGACAGCAGAAAAAATCAGGTACATAAGTTCTCACCAAATGGTGTGCGTATTCTTTCCTTCGGAAAAGAAGGGACAGAGGAAAATGAGTTCAAAAATCCGAAGGGGATCGCTTATGCCAATAAGATCGTATACGTGGCTGACACCGGAAATAATCGGATCCTGCGGTTTATTCTCTCTACTGATTTTCCGCATTAATCTGAGAGCTTGTGGTCTTTCACCACAACCTTCTTGCCTGATTTAACCTGTCCTTTTGCCTCTCCTCTGTGTCCCCCCTTCAGGGTGAACCCCTCTCCACACAGAGGCCTTCTCATAATAGATGGTAAAGGGTGAAGAAGGTCTTTGAACTTGGAATAGAAACAGAATAATATCAACTTTGTTCTGCGAAATTATGTGTTTTATTCACTATAATTATAAAGATGCATATTCATATGAATGCATACGCATCTGAACAAGATTAACTCATAAGTTTTGCCACAAGCCATGGTTCACTATGAATGGAACTCCAACAATGTTGATCATACGTGTGATATTAAAGCAACTTGCTATATCAAACGGCATAATTTATGACAATCACTGAAAAGGTGCGAGGTAATTCTCTTGGTTCGGGCGGGGGTTGAACCCCCGCCCGATCAGCAAAGAGTTCATATTTTACCTTGAGGGTGGTATATAACATATCACTGAAATTATCAAATATTATGCCGTTAAGTATAATAACGACATTTGAGGTTGTGTCAGGTCCTCAGACCTGACACACTGTCAGGAGTAGCTCCTGACAGAACATAAAAAAAGACCATACTATCTTTTGATCGGATATTTCGGTCTTTGAGGAAGTGTTTTGGGTTCCTCCTTTAGCTTTTTCATGACCTCCTCGATAGCCCTCTCCAATTGAGGTTCCTGTCCTTTAATGACCAGATCAGGTCGGTTATCCACCTCGATGTCAGGATCCACACCATGATTCTCCACATCCCACTCGCCCTCCAGATTGATAAAGGCAAATTCCGGACAGGTGACGTAACCTCCGTCCATAAGCGGGAGTCCACGGGAGATGCCCACCAATCCACCCCAGGTGCGCGTGCCTATCAGCGGACCCAATCCAAGTTCCCGGAAATAATATGGGAATGCGTCTCCGCCGGAACCAGCATATTCGTTGATGATACAGGCCATATGTCCGTGCATTGCCACGTTGGGAGTCCTACCCACCAATCCCTCTCGAGGAGACCAAAGGCTCAGGATTTTTCTCTGAAGATGCTCCATGAACATATCCGGGATCATGCCTCCGCCATTGTAGCGGACATCGACGATAAGTCCCTCCTTACGTGTCTGGGCATAGAAGGCGCGGGAGAACTCGTTCAGCCCCCATAAGCTGGTATTGGGCACATGAAGGTAACCCACTCTTCCACCTGAGGCTTCTTCCACTCGCTTGCGGTTAGTTTCTACCCAATCTAAATAGCGGAGCATATACTCTGAGCCTGCTGGCTTGACCGTTACCTCACGAGCATCCTTAGCCGAGGGTTTATCACTCACTTTGATTTTCACCTGTTTGCCAACCGTCTTCTCGAAATATTGATACGGATTAGCTGGGTATTTTATCTCCTTTCCGTTCACCGCAATCAGGTAGTCCCCTTCATTAACAGTTACCCCCGGCTCTGTAAGTGGGGCTCTCCGATCCTTCTCCCAGTTTTCACCTTTATATATCTTTTTGAAGCGATAAAAACCTGTCTTCTTATCCGGCTCAAAATCTGCTCCCAAAAGCCCCACATTCACCGGTTTGCTTCTTGGCATCTTACCTCCTCCCACGTACGTATGGGAGGTGGTCAACTCCCCTATCAGTTCTCCAATGAGATAGGTGAGGTCCCACCGATGGCCCACATGGGGAAGAAGCTCTCCATATCGTTTTTTCATCCCCTTCCAATCGACTCCGTGCATGTTGGGATCGTAGAAGAAGTCCCTTTCCAATCGCCAGGCTTCCTCAAACATCTGCTTCCACTCGCCTGATGGGTCCACCTTCATCTCCATTCCAGAGGTAGACAGCTTCCCGTCGCCAACTTTATTCTTGCCTTTTTTAGCATCAATGATTCCATAAGTCTGACCACTCTTGTAGATTATTTTTTCGCCCTTTGAGGAGATATCATAATTGTTGATTCCGGAGAGCAGAGTATTTTCCTCCTTCTCCTTCATATCATACATACGTAGCTCATTCTGGCCACCTTCGGTCTGCCCCCTCTGCCATACCGTAGGCATAGCCAGATAAAACAGTTTACCTTCGGCGGCGGCAAGACGGGTGTAATTGCCAGATTTAATTGGCACTCCTACCACTCGCTGGTCGATGTTTTCTAAATCAATTTGAATATCCTTGGGTTTCTCTTCATCTTTCTCTTTGTCTTTGCTTTTGTCCTTATCCTCTTCCTTTTTTTTGTCTTCATCTTTATCTTCTTTTTCTTCTTCCTCTTCACCTTCTTCCTCATCGCTTTCCGGAGCAAAGGGAGAGAGGCTGTCCGCCTGAAGAGTTACTAAATAGATGTTTCGAGTGTTGCGATAGACATACTCAGTCCGTTCAAAATCGCTGAAGGTAGGATTGAAGGTGCGAGCAGAGATAAAATACAAGTATTTCCCCTCCGGATCGAAGACCGGAGAGAAATCATCAGTCAGCTCACCGGTAATTTTATAAATCTTTTCTTTATCCAAAGAATAGAGATAGACGGAGGCAAAATAGGCCGGGTTGTTTTTGGAATAGGCGATCCATTTGCTATCCGAAGACCAGACGTAATCGTAAATTTCGGAGACCTCGGCTCTGTCAACCAGCACCGGCTCCTTCTCATCTATATCCACGTAGAACAGCCGAAGCTTCTTGTCAGAATATGCCAACTTCTTGCTGTCTGGCGACCATACCGGAGGAAGTCGGTAACATTCGCCATCATAGGTTATGCGTTTCTCTTCATCACTTCCGTCTTGAGGCCTGATGTAGAGTTCATATTCTCCCGTTCTCTCTGAAAGATAAGCCACCCATTTTCCGTCCGGCGACCAGGCGGCATAGATTTCGCGTATCACCGGCGTTTGGGTTAGGTCGCGCACCTCACCTTTTTCTTCAGGCACAGTGAACACCTCGCCCCGGGCACTGAACAAGGCTCTTTTGGCAGAAGGAGAAAGACTGAAGTCGATAATCAAACCATCCACCTTTTCCCAGGTTGGTCGTGTCAAGATGCGCTCAGCTGGAACTTCCACCGTAATCTTTTTAGTCTTCTCGGTTGTCAGATCCAAAACGTATAGATATCCGCCATTTTCATACACAATGGCGCCCGAACCTAAACCGGGCCATTTTACGTCATATTCCTTGTGATTGGTAATCTTTCGTATATCTTTGGTCTTCAGATCATAACAATATATGTTGAGCGTATGCTCCCGGTCCGAGGTGAAATAGATCTTGTCGCCTGACCACATGGGAAGATTGTCCGTTCCCTTCCAATCGGTGATCCTCTCTACGGCATCAGTCTTTAAATCATAGATCCATATGTCCTGTGCAGTCCCCCCGTAATAGCGCTTCCAGGTGCGGAATTCCCGGGATTTTCTGTTGTATGCGATCTTGTTCCCATCCGGGGAAAACGAGGCAAAGCCTGCTTCGGGAAGTTTCAGGGCTTCCGGAAAGCCACCTTCTGAGCTTATACGAAAAAGCCTGCTTGTGGGAAAAGCATCGCGGGAAGAGCGAAACAGAATCTCTTTGCCATCAGGAAACCAGTCGACCACCCAATCATCCAGAGTCAGCCCACCCGAGGGTTGTCCTCTTCCTGGGCGATAGGTGAGCCGTTTTGGCTCTCCACCCTCTGATGGCATCACATACACGTCTCCATTACCGTCATATGCAGCAGTGAAAGCTATGAGTCTACCGTCCGGAGAGAATTTGGGGAAGGCTTCATATCCCTCAAATGAGGTTAGCCTTTGTGCCATTCCACCTTCAGAGGAGACAGTCCAGAGATCCCCAGCGTATACAAAAACTATTTTATCGCCGTGAATATCCGGGAACCGCAAAAGACGTGCTTCTTCTGCGAAGCCGGCAGTAAAGAGGACAACGGACAACACCAACCCAATCAAGAAAACTTTGGAGGTCTTCATGGTTAGACTCCTGTTTTTTTGGGAGTTAAAAGGAAAGCCAAAAGGCATGAGTTTTTCGATAGGAATATTGTGGCAACAGAAAACATTGATTTTAGAAGATAATCTTAGCTATCAGTTTTGTCACGGCAAATTCTTCATCACGAACACCTCAGTATTCTTATACCTCTTTGCCTGTGAAAAAGTTTACTTTTTCTTTCTTTTAAGCTTTTCGTCCTTCATGTTCGGACAGGGGTTGCACCCCTGTCCGCAGAGGAGGGGCAGGGGTTCAACCCCTGCCCTAACCAGTGGAGGCCCGTCTGGGGGCGGTCGTCTGACCGCTTCTTACGGGATAACCTGCATAGTCCATGGCGGGACATCTATGCTATTTTTGTTATTGGAGTTAATCCGTGAGGATTTTATAAAAGGCTCACGCCTTAACTCCCATTTTGTCAAACAACCAGACATCTTCCTACTCTCGCACAGGATAAGGTGGTCTTTCGGGGAGCTTCTTGGGTTCCTCCTCAAGTTTCTTCATAATCATCTCAATAGCCTTTTCCAGTTGAGGGTCACGACCTGAAATCACCTGATCGGGGAGATTATCCACTTCGATATCAGGATCCACTCCATAATTTTCCATGATCCATTCACCTTTCATGCTGAAAGGAGCAAATTCCGGCACGGTGACGTAACCTCCACCCAAAAGAGGAGGGAACCCGCGTATGCCTACAACTCCTCCCCAGGTACGTCTGCCGATGATGGGTCCCAGTCCATACTCTCGGAAGAAGTAAGGGAAGAAATCTCCGTCAGAGGCGGAATATTGATTGGCGATGCATACCATATGTCCATGCAAAGCTCCTCCCGGATGGGTGTGATCAGCGGCGTTTCGGGAACAGCCCATGCCTACCACCTCTCGACGTAATCTCTCTAAAATCATTTCCGAGACAAATCCTCCCCCATTGTATCGCACATCAACAATAAGTCCCTCCTTTTTGATCTGAGGGAAGAAGGACTCGGAGAACTCATTTAATCCCCCACCTCCCATATCGGGAATGAATATATATCCTACTCTGCCATCGGTTGCCTCCTCTACTTTGCGACGATTGCTCTCCACCCAATATCGATATCTCAAGCGGTATTCGCTTTCAATGGGCTTAACCGTCACTTCCCTGGCACCCTCAAGTGAAGGCTTTGAATTTACCTTTAGAGTGACTGTCTTGCCCATCGTATTCTCAAAGAGGCTATACGGATTGGTGGGGTACTGCAGAACTTTGTTATCCACAGCCACTATGTATTCTCCTTCTCCTACATCCACACCGGGCTCGGTTAAAGGAGAACGCAGTTTTTCTTTCCAGTTCTGCCCCGGACAGATCTTCTTGATCCGATAAAACTTTGAAAGAGTATCTGCTTCCCAATCAATGCCCAAAAGTCCGGTTTTAACCAATTCGACCTTGGGCATGTCTCCTCCGGCTATGTAAGTATGGGAGCAACAGAGTTCACCGATCATCTCTCCTAAGATGTAGTTCAAATCGGTTCTGTGCGCCACATGAGGCAGCAGTTCTCCATATCGGGTGTGCATCAGCTCCCAGTTCACTCCGTGCATGTTGGGAGCGTAGAAGAAATCACGCTGGCGCCTCCAAACCTCATTGAAAATCTGCGTCCATTCCTCTCGACGATCCAACCTTATCTGCATCTGATCCAGTTTTAAAGAACCGTCGCCCACTTTGCAGGTGCCTGGCTTAGCATCAACGATTCCGAACTGTTTTCCGCTTTTGTAAATGATCTTCTCTCCATCTGCAGAGAGATCGTAGCCATTCACGGGAGAAAGCAATACATGATCTTTCCTTTCCTTTAAGTCAAACAGGTGTAATTTTCCTTTAGGACCGGGCTTTCCTCCGGTGAGGGTCCAGGAGGGAAAGGAGAGATAAAAAATCTTGTCTTTGCCTGCTTTAAGTCCATAGTAGTTCCCTGGATCTGTTGGTGTAGCCACTATTCGCTCCTGGATTCCCTGGATGTCGATTTGAATTTTTTCAATGAGCTCCGGTTTCTTCTCCTCCCACTCTTTCTTTTCCTTTTCTTTCTTTTTCCATCTTTCCTCCGGAGATTCCACCTCATCGCTTTGGGGAGCAAAAGGAGACAGGCTATCCGCCTGAAGCGTGACCACATAAATTTTGGTCATCTGATTGTAGGTAAAGCTGGACTCAAAGTGACCCATCTGGGGATTAAAGTCGCGTTTGGAAAAAAAGTAAAGAAACTTCCCTTGCGGATCAAAGACAGGCTCTGAGTCATCAGTGAAATCATCGGTAATCCGATGGATCCTCTTCTCATCCAGTGAATATAGAAAGATGGAGGACAAATGGTTTTTAGCCGGCTTGGCATAAGCCACCCATCGGCTGTCCGGCGACCAGGAATAATCGACAATCTCCCAGTTTTTAGTGCTGTCCACCAGAATTACTTTTTTATCCTGGACGTTCACGTAGTAAAGCTTCAGCTCCTTATCTGCAAACAAAAGTTTCTTGCTGTCCGGTGACCACACTGGAGCAAAACGGTAACAGTGCCCATCGGTTGTGATTCTTGTCTCCTTCCCTTTGCCATCCTGAGGAAGGATGTATAGTTCATCTTCCCCGGTACGATCAGACATGTAGGCAATCCATTTTCCATCTGGTGACCAGACCGGATTCTTCTCCCGAATCCCGCTGGTATTGGTAAGATTTCGAGTGTTCCCTTTTTCCGCCGGGACAGTAAAGATTTCTCCTCGAGCCGCAAAGACCGCCCGTTTGCCACCTGGGGAGGGAGCAAAGTCCGATATATGATCCTTAACCGAGACAAACTCCGGACGGACTAAAACCTTGTCATCTGGAATCTGAACTGAAATCTTTTTTGTCTTTTCCGTTTTCAGATCGAGCACATAGAGATAACCGCCATTTTCATACACCATCGATCCCGGCCCCAGGCTGGGCCATTTGACGTCATAATCGGTGTGATAGGTGATCTTTCTGGTCTTTTTAGTATTAAGCTCATAACAAAAGATGTTGGTAGTCCGGTCTCGGTCCGAGACGAAAAAGATTTTATCTTCATACCACATGGGCGAGGTGTCGGTTCCTTCATCATCGGTAATCTGCTGGATGGTATTCTGATTCAGATCGTAAACCCAGATGTTCTGTGCTAATCCACCCCTGTAACGTTTCCAGGTGCGGAAATTTCGGAAGATGCGATTATACGCTATCTTGGTGCCATCTGGAGAAAAAGTGGTAAGCCCGGCTTCGGGTAGAGGCAGACTTTTAGGAAAACCTCCCTCCTTTCCGATCAAGAAGAGCGTTTGAAACCAGCTATTGTAACTTTCCCGCCAGGAACGGAATAAGATTCTTTTCCCATCTGGATGCCAGTCTAAGACCATGTCATCAAATCCAAACCTACCAGGCATGTTTTCAAAGCCTGGGCGGTAGGTCAATCTTTTGGGTTCACCCCCTTTCGCAGGAATCACATACACGTCCGTGTTGCCATCGTATTGTCCGGTGAAGGCGATCATCTTGCCTTCAGGAGAAAATTTGGGGAATAACTCGAAACCCAGATGAGAGGTAAGCCTTCGGGCAATCCCGCCTTCGGTTTTAACCAGCCATAAATCTCCTGCATACACGAACACGATTCTTTCCTTATGAATATCCGGAAAGCGCAAGAGACGTGCTTCCTCAGCCTGCGCCAGACTGAGCGCAAAAATGTTAATCAACAAAAAAATCAAACCGAACTTTATGTACCGCACTTTAACCTCCTGTGATTGTATTGGTTTAAAGATCCTTCAAAAAGCCTCATCCGGGCGAACCTGGAGGGACTGTTGAAAAAGTGTTCTTGGAGTGCGAAAGCTTGTCCGAAG
>JAGMFA010000005.1 GCA_023127875.1 Candidatus Zixiibacteriota bacterium | reverse complement strand
GCCAAGCCATCCTTCGACATCCCGCCTTTGGCGGGAGACGAAGTGTAAAGGCTTGGCTACGCAATAAAAGATTCCGATTATAACACTGCCTCTTTATGTCTTGCCACGTGGCAGTTGAGGTTTACTGCTGCCGGGAAGCTGGCGATGTGACAGGGATAGGTTTTGATAAAAACTGCCAGTGCGGTTTGAGTTCCTCCAAAGCCCTGGGGGCCAATGCCCAGCTTGTTCACCTCCTCTAAAAGCTCCGCCTCCAGCTTGGCATAGAACGGATCGGGGTGCTTTGATCCGATGGTTCGCAAAAGCGCTCGTTTTGCCATCTCAGCACACTTCTCAAAGTTTCCTCCGATCCCCACTCCCACTATAATGGGAGGACAGGGATTGCTTCCTGACCTTTTGACCTTGTCGATTACAAACTCCTTCACCCCTTCCACCCCATCTGCCGGCTTCATCATCTTCACCTCAGACATGTTCTCACTTCCACCCCCCTTGGGGACACAGATAATCTTCAGTTTATCGCCCTTCACAATATCTAAGTGAATGACCGCCGGGGTGTTATCACCGGTATTTTTCCTCTCAATGGGATCAGCTAAAATTGACTTTCTCAAATAACCATCCTTATAACCCTGTCTGACCCCTTCGTTGATGGCTTCAAAAAGGTTTTCACCCTTAATTATGACCTGGTCTCCCATCTCCACGAAGAAGACGGCGGTGCCGGTATCCTGACACATGGGGAACTCACCTTGTTTGGAAATCTCGAAGTTGTCGATGATCTGCTTTAAAGTGGCTTTTCCCACAGGTGACTCTTCTTTCTCATACGCTTTCCGAAGCACATCCTGCACATCCTGTCCCAAATTATAATTGGCGTCTATGCAGAGCTCCTTGACCACTTTGGTTATATCTTTGCTTAAAATCTCACGCATAAATCCTCCTAACTTGTTTTTGATAAGGTGAACTCTAAAACTCCATTGATTAAATTTTCAATACTTGAAGCTAACTCCACAGGTTTGAGTTTCAAAAGATTCGCCGGGGTGGAGACCACCCTATGTTCTGAGTCCATCACCACCTCGGTTCCCCTAAAGAGAACATGAACTGCACCCATCTCCTCTATCTGTTTGATCAATTCCGGGTCTTTTCCGATGGTCAAAGCCAAAGGGGTCTCCAATATATCTCTTAAGGCAGAAGCAACCAGAAGGCTGGCAAGCCCGCAAGCTCCTATGGGTTTTCTTCTTCGATAAATCTCCCTTATGACTCTCTGAATTTCTGGTTTGGGCTTTAAGTATCCATTTTCCGGCTCGCCCAGAAAATCAGCCAGATTCTTGATCACTCCGTCTCCGCCGACAAGGATAAGCCCATCCACATCCCGTCCAGATAAAATTTTTATTTCTTTAATCTCTCCCCAGGCGATACGAGCAGATTCCTTCAACACATTTCTCGTCTCTTCAGTGGTGGCTTGCGTCACATGGTCCACCACCTCTTTTTGCTCCGCATCCGGAGCAAAGAAGACTGGATTTTTACCTTTTCTGCTCAGGTAATATGAGAGCAAGATCACCTCCCATACATCTGAGCCATCCAAGCTCCCGCATCCGCTTAGGATCACAGCAAAGTTGTTCATGTCACTTTAGAAAAGTATCTTTATTTCAAAGAACAGGTGAATGATCTTACCATCCACTATTTAATTTATTCCTTTTATCGTGTTAACACATCTACCTCATCTATGAGGATCTATGTCAAAATCATCAATTGATATTCCGACCCGATCAAGATGAGGTATTGGGAAGTTCTTTTTTACTTCTCGGATGTGATCCATCATCCATCTATTTGCATCGTTATCAGACAGGCTTTTGGTTATCACATGGCCAATTTCGTGAAGCAATACCCATATTATTGTTTCTCGAACATCGACAATATATCCCTTTGCATACTGTTGCTCTATATCTTGTTTGGTCCATACCAGCGTATAAGGGTTGAGGAATATTGAGATTTGATCAGTCCTGTCATTTTCGTTGGGGTCGATGACGAAACCGCGTCTGGGGACATGCTTGGAATTCACATCCCAGTTAATGAAGACTTCTATTCTCCCATTATAATGCTTGGCAATCTCCTGCAGATACTGCGGGGCTTTGTGACAATAAAGCCTGAGTCTTCTTTCCGTCGTCTTGTCAACATCCGAGTACTTCAGTATTTCTTGTTCGAATCCCATAATTTTTGTGCTTTGTTTGCCGCTAATCACTGCCTATGATCTAGCGGCAAGAGAAATTCCCGATACTAGTTTCCTTGAGCCTTGCCATTCCTTGATGCCCCTGCATCTGAAGGCTGCAAGGCTAAATAAAAACCTCTACCGAAGCCAAACGAAGCTCTTATCACCCGTAAATGGATTGTGGTGAAAGACTGCAACTTGATGTCGTTCTTGCTCAGCAGTAATTGATGTGTTGTTAATCCAGATTGGAGTATGCTCCTTCGAATCGAAAAAGCAGGCTCTGCCTATCCTCTTTTTTGAGAACGTTGCATTGTAAGCATCATACTTATCTGCCACCGCGCGCGCGACGGCTTCGGTTGGATTCGGGAGGTATATCGACCAAGCTCGCATCCTATCTGACTTAAAATAGCTAACTTCTATGTAGTCCTGCCCTTCCTTTAATGAAACAGAAGGTTTGTTTGTCTGCTTAGGTGTATCAGAGGTACTTGATGTACGATTTTCTTTACAAGTGGATAGCAAAAACACGGCAAACAAAAGGGAAACTAACCATACGACAACACCACGGTTTATACTTTTCATAGATTAGATTCCTTTCGTTCCATTCGGGTTCTGATTCCTATTGGTGTTCCTTATTTTTGCCTTTGGTGGGAGAACCAAATTCGCCCTGTTAGAAAATGCTCCACGGTTTAGGTTTCTTCTGACTTAAATCCCGACTTCCATGCATGATAGTTAAAATCAAAATGCGCTCAGCTTCCACCCGATAAATAATCCGGTAGTTCTGAAAAAGTAACTCTCTGATATTTTCCTCTTCGGCTTCCGGAACTGGCCGTCCCATCAAAGGGAAATTCTCTAATCCATCTATGGCTTCGATAATTTTTTCAACAAACCGGATTGCATAATATTCTGCATCCTTGGAAATATAAGCTCGAATGCTCTCCAAATCTTGAATGGCCGGCTCGGTCCAATCTATCTTCATTTCGAGAGAAATCTCTTTTTAACTTCGTCATGGGGGATAATGCGACCTTCTTCTGCGGCTTTGATACCGGTCGCGATTTTTTTCTTAACGTAAAATTCATACATAATGTCATCCCACGTTACCTGATCGGGCAACCGCTCTATAAGCTTTTTTGCCTCTTCTTTAACGCTACTCATATTTTATGATCTCCTTTCTCGTTTCCTATGATACGGCGGGAATGGGGACTCCTGATGCTTATTTACTTAAGCATCGGCATTTCCTAATGCCGATGTATCCAAAAAAATCTAATTTTCAAAGAACCAGTGAATAGTCTTTGCCACCCACTACCTGGTTTATTCAATCTGTTCTATCAAAACAACCACATCATATGGTTTTTTATTCTTATGTAGATAGTATGGTGCAAAAACCTCTTTAACTAAGTTGATCTGGGATACTTGCCCATCTTGTCTGGCAAGGATGTTTTTCAATTCCTGACACTCTGCAGAGTAAAGGCAGGATATGGTTTGAGATTATCCATCTGAGGAATGGGGTTCCTCAGAAGGTATCAATAAACACCAACTACTTTTTTACTTTTCCCCTTTGGTTCAAATTTGACCACTCCATCCATCAGGGCGAAGAGGGTATCATCCTTCCCTTTGCCCACGTTGGATCCTGGATGTATCTTGGTCCCTCTCTGTCGCACGATAATGGTGCCAGCTAAAACCGCCTCACCGGCAAATCTTTTCACCCCCAACCTCTGGCCGTGTGAATCCCTTCCGTTTCGTGAGCTTCCTACTCCTTTTTTATGTGCCATTTTTCATCATCCTTTCTGTGTCCCATTTACTAAACAGATAAACGTTGTTTGATGAACATCTTTTTGAGTCATTTTACCCTTTATGGTTAAAAGAAGTGCGATAGTATTCGGATGTTCAATTTTTAACCTATTGTTTGGCGAAGTCATGACCGCTAAAAAATATCCTTCAATGTTTTTGCCCCATGACAGATAGCAACAATTTCGACAATACTCTCTTTAAGCCTGTAAACTATCCGATAGTTCTTATAAATCTTTTCCCTTAAATTCTCATCACCATATTCTGGAACAATACGTCCTACTTTGGGGAATCGAGGTATATCTTCAACCATAGTAATTATCTTCCTAGCAAAAAGACGAGCATAATATTCAGAATCTTTGGCGATGTAGTTGCATATCTCTTCAAGATTGGAAAGAGCGCGGGAAGACCACTTTATTTGTTGAGCCATTTTGACATTCGCTTTTCTACTTCCTCATGAGAAATTCCTTTGCCTTCATCCAAATCTTTCAATCCTGCGTCCACTTGAAGCCTAAAATACAACTCCGCCATTATCTCCTCCACAGAAACATCATCAGGAAGATTCTGAATCATTTGAATAACTTGCTCTTTTACTCCTGTCATTTAATCACCCTCCGAACAATCCAATATACCGCCAAAAGATCTGCTTTAACAACTGTAATAATTTTGCCAAATGTTCAAAGCTAAAAAAGTGCGATAAGATTTGAGATGTCAATCTTTATTACTTTTCGAGCCATTTTGCCATCCGCTTTTCGACCTCTTCCTGTGTATAAACCCGTCCCTCCTCTGCATCCTTCAAACCACGTTCAATCTTTTGAAGGACATAAAGATGGTACTGAATGTCTTCTAAAGAACAGTCTTCTGGCAGACGGTTGAGAAGATCACTTACTTCTTGTTTGGTTGTCTGCATATCTGCCTTCCTGATTTAATCATACCAAATTTGACCGCGAATTTTATATAACGTTTTGCGCGTTTGCGAAGTGCCGAAGGCATTTGGGTGAGCGAAGCAAACTGCAAACACGCTGTTAGGCGAAATTTACGTATTATAACCTCTTTTTATCTTCATAACATCTTTATTCTTTTCACTCATAATCATAAATAGTTTTCTATTTTTCGTCTTGCATAATTGAATCCTTTTTTCTTGTACTCACTTCTTACTTTTGCGTTTGGATGATAGGTATAAATCAATTCTGCATCAGGAAATTTTATTGCTTTTCCAATAATATCCTTCTTTTCTGGAAATACAGCGTTAAAAGCCTTATCTCCTACTAAGACGATAAGCTTAGGTTTAACAATTTCGATCTCTTCACGTAAATATTCCACACAACATTTACAAGCTCTATCAAATTTATTACCTAATTGCTTCTTTGCACTTTTCAGAGATTCATTTTTTTGTATGAAACATTTCAGTGCATGGGTCCAATAGATCTCATTAATGGTAATTGGATCCTCAGGATCCACCATTTTATTGTCAGTTAAGCCTGCCAGAAACTTTCCTAATGAGTTCAATTGTCCTATTTTCTTCCATTGCTTGAAATTCCTAATACTACTAAGTGTCTTCTGTTTCCATTCACCTAATTTTGAAAAATTATAATCTATACTCTCAAATCCAGCTGGACTTTCAGATATAATTATTGCTTTTGGGTTAAATTCGCCTGCATGTTCAATTAAAACTGGTCCATCACAATCGTTTACCAATGGATAATTCCTGCATGGGCCATCCTTACTTTTCTTGTTGTCTTTAATTCTCTGATGTAATATATTTAAGAAATTTAACATACACACCTCTTTTTAGAAAGCAAAAATTTCGCCTAACTCGTTCATATCCGAACTTGGTTTTTGTCCCAATTCGGAATAATATGCCAAGTTCATATATTATCAGCGTGTCTGTGAAGGCACGCCAACGGCGAGATCTAAGTAAGTCAAGCAAACCGCAAACAAACGGTTAAGCGACGTTTCTACGGAAAGTATTTATAGATATCCTTTCTATGCAAAAATCTTGTAAAGATAATTTTGTCATTTACTATTTCAACGCCTATTCTATAATCTCCTGCCCTGATACGATAAAATGTCTTATAACTTTTTAATTTTTCCAAACCTTTTATTTCTCTTAAACCTTTGGAACTCCTTACTTCATTTATAGTCTCCTTTACCCTCTTTAATAAACTTTTATCTTTGACTTTTCTTAAGTCTTTTTCAAAACTCTCTTCAAAATAGATTTTCACTTTTAACCTAACATCTTCAAAATTCTATCTTCACCCACAAATTTGTTTTTTCTTCCTTCCCGGATGGCATTAGCTAAACCCACCTCCTCTATTGCTTCCAATATGATTTCATAGAAGACCTTTCTTTTTTCTTTAATAATTTCAATAATGGCTTCTTTTATAATCCCTTTCAGTTTTTCATCGCTTATTGATAATTCCATATTGATCTCCTCGAATTGGTGTTATATTCCCCCTCGGAGCGTGGCCTAGCGTGGTCATATCCGAACTTCAAATTTTATCTCACCGGTTATTACTGAAAGATTTTAATACCAAGTTTTTCCCAAAAATCAAGTTTCGATCATCGCACCACAAGCCTCGAAACCAGCCGCGCCACCGATAAACGAGTTTCGAGTATTTTATCAACCTCCTTTGAGCAAAATTAAACCCAAACATTGCTCTTGTCCCGCCAAAGGCGGGGCAACTTTGGGTTTAATAAAATAATAAACTTTCCTTATCTGTGCAAGTGAAATTTTTCCCTAGGTTAAAGATTTCTCCGGTGTGGTTTTCGGTTTCTCATCTCCCTTGGCTTTGATGTCGAACGTCAGCTTCTCCCCCCCCTGTTTTCTGTCCACGATCACCTCACACTCACCAGAGAACTGCCCTTTGAGTATCTCCTCGGCTAAAGGATCCTCCACCTGCTTTTGAATGGCTCTTCTCAAAGGTCTGGCTCCGAAAGCTGGACTGTATCCCTTTTCTGCCAGGAACTCTTTGGCCCCAGGGGTTAGCTCAAAGGTGATTCCTTTCTCTTTTAATCTCTTGGATACGTCAGAGAGAAGTATGTCGATGATTTGCATGACCTCCTTCATGCCCAGAGCATGGAATACTATGATTTCGTCGATACGATTCAAAAACTCCGGATTGAAGGTTCTTCTGGTCTCCTCCAAAAGTTTCTGTTTCATCTGTTCGTAAGAGGAACTGGAGTCCTCTTTCTGAAAGCCTAAGGTCTTTCCTCCCTTGATCTGCCTTGCCCCTAAATTGGAGGTCATAATCACCACGGTATTCCTGAAGTCAACCCTTCTGCCAAAACTATCGGTTAAGGCGCCATCGTCAAACATCTGAAGAAGTATGTTAAAGACGTCCGGATGAGCCTTCTCTATCTCATCTAAAAGGACCACCGAATAAGGTTTTCGCCTCACCTTCTCGGTAAGCTGTCCTCCCTCCTCATAACCCACGTATCCGGGTGGAGCACCGATCAGACGAGAGACGGAGAACTTCTCCATATATTCGGACATATCGATTCTTACCAAAGAATTCTCATCTTCGAAAAGCGATGCCGCCAGAGCCCGGGCTAGCTCGGTTTTGCCCACTCCGGTTGGTCCTAAGAAGATCAAAGACCCGATGGGTCTTCTGGGGTCTCCTAAACCTGCTCGATTTCGACGGATGGCTTTGGAGATGACTGATATGGCTTCCTCCTGCCCCACGATCCTCTTCTTTAACTCCTCCTCCATTCGCAGAAGCCTCTTTGACTCCTTCTCCTCTAACTTGAATAGAGGTATCCCGGTCATCTTGGAGACCACGCAAGCCACATCCTCAACGGTTAAGGTGACCCACTCCCTTCCCTTCCCCTCCTCCCAATCTCTTTTCATCTGCTCCGATTTCTCTCTTTTGATCTTTAGCTCATCCCGGAGTTGGGCCGCCTTTTCGAACTCTTGGTTTTTCACCGCCTTCTCTTTTTCCCGCTGAACTCCAACTATCTCCTGCTCCATCTTCTCAAATATCTCCGGGCGGGTGCAGGTGGCAAGATGGATTCGGGAACCAGCTTCATCTATCACATCGATAGCTTTATCCGGCTGAAACTTTCCAGTGATGTATCTATCTGACAATTTCACCGCCGCCTCAATAGCCTCGTCCGATATCTTTATCTTATGATGTTCCTCATACCTGCTTCTCAGCCCTTTTAGAATTTTTGTGGTATCTTGGGTGGATGGTGGGTCCACCATGATGGTCTGAAAGCGTCGCTCCAAAGCGCCATCTTTTTCGATGTATTTTCGGTATTCATTCAGGGTAGTGGCACCAATGCACTGAATCTCCCCTCGGGAAAGGGAGGGTTTAAATATATTAGAAGCATCCAGAGAACCCTCTGCTCCCCCTGCCCCCACTATGGTATGCAATTCGTCTAAAAAGAGAATCGCATCCTTGGAGTTTGTGATCTCGTTCATCACCGCCTTCATCCTCTCCTCGAACTGTCCCCGGTATTTGGTTCCTGCCACCAAGGCAGCCATATCCAAGCAGACGATCCTCTTGTTCTCCAGGGTCTGGGGAACTTTTCCGGCTACTATCCTCTGAGCCAGGCCTTCGGCAATGGCGGTCTTGCCCACTCCCGGCTCACCGATTAAAACTGGATTGTTTTTCTTTCTTCGGGAAAGTATCTGAGAGACCCTTTCAATTTCGTCATCTCGACCTATGATGGGATCCAGCTTCCCCCGGCGAGCCAGCTCGGTTAGGTCTCTTCCAAAATGGTCTAAAGCCGGGGTTTTACTTTTCTTTCTTTTTCTGGCATAAGCGGATGGCTTTCCACTCTCTATGTTCTTCAGTTCCTCATATACTTCCTTGTAATCTAAGTCATACATGGAAAGAACCTGAGCCGCCACCCCCTCCTCATCCCTCAGTATGGCTAAAAGGAGATGCTCAGTATCAATATCTTTTGATCTTAACGCGCGGGCCTCCTGTGCGGAGACCTCCAAAAGTTTTTTTGCTCTGGCGGTCAAGGGGAGCTGACCCATGGCCAGGGTTCCACCGGAGGGCTGAACCACATCCTCCATCGACTGCCTAAGCTCGTTTAAATCTATCCCGATGTTGACCAGAATCTCAACCGCTTTCCCCTCTCCCAGACGCAGAAGCCCTAAAAGAAGGTGCTCTGTGCCGATGTAGTCATGTTTAAGCCTGGCCGCTTCATCCCGGGCATATTCTATCGCCTTACGAGCCCTCTCTGTAAACATCTCGTTCATGAAAAACCTCCGCTCCGATTTCTACGTTGATCTGTCAAGCCAAAAAACTTCTCAGGGCTTCTCTGATCCATCCCATCTCCTTTCATACTCTATAATACATTACGCAAAAGGACTTAAAATGTCAACTTCTTTAGGAAAAACAATTACAAAACTCTTTTATCGATTCTATGTATTCTTATGCACCAAAACCACTTGCCTGGTTCCTAAACCAATCTTGGGAAAGTTCATTCCCCCAGTTTTGATCTAACCAGCTCTGCCCTCACTTGATCTCGTTCGCCCGGCTCCATCCTCTTATTAAAATATTTCTGCAGATGAGCAGGTTGAGTCAAAGCCAAAATCTCATTAACCTGGCAGAGACTCACCTTCTCCAAAATCCCCATCCCGATTCCCAGCCTGATGGCGGAGAGCATATTTAAAACCTCCTCGGAGGTTAAGGTTCGGGCATACTTTAATATCCCATAAGCTCGCCAGATTTTGTCTTCTATCTGATCCTTAGCCTCACTGAACAGTCGCTTTCGGGCATTCTCCTCATATTCAATTATCTGCCGGGTAACTCTCTCTAAGCTCTCCACGATGTCCCCCTCAGACCTTCCCAGGGTGGTCTGATTGGAAACCTGAAACAGATTTCCCCACACATCTGAACCCTCTCCATAAAAGCCTCTGACCACCAATCCCAATTTGCTGATCTGAGAGATCACCTTCTCGATCTCCTGGGTCAATACCAGTCCGGGCAGATGGATCAAGATCGATGCCCTCATTCCGGTTCCAGTATTGGTGGGGCAGGAGGTAAGGTAGCCAAAGGTGGGATCGAAGGCGAACTCCAGGGACTTGGACAGCTCATCGTCTATATGATCCGCCATTTCAAACGCCTCTCTTATCGCCAACCCCGAAGCCAAAGCTTGGATCCTTAAATGGTCCTCCTCATTGACCATCACGCTTGAGTTTTCTTTTTCTCCGATCAAAAGTGCGGAAAAATCCCCTAATTGAGTGAACTCCAGGCTGACTAAGTGTCTTTCCACCAGAAAGGACCGATCCAGATCATCTAATTGACTGCAATTCACAAATGTCCCCCGACTCAAATTTGGGCTTTTCTTTACAGCGTTTTTAACAAAAGAGAGTATCCTTTCCCGGGCATCTGTATCAGCTCTGGAGGGAAAGGGAGAGTTGGCAATGTTGCGTGCCAGCCTCACCCTGGAGGATAGGACCACCTGCGAGTCAGAACCCTCCCCGGAAAGCCACACTGCTGGTTGTTTCGCCATCTGTTCAAACATATTCTACTACCTTTTTGAACAAACTTCATTTCTTGCTGATCAAAACCCTTATCTGATCTCTGATCTGGGCGGCTCTTTCGAAATCCTCTTCTTCGATAGCTTTCTTCAACTCCTCCTGAAGTTTTGTCTCTTCCCACAATGGCTTCATCACACCTCTGGTAGTGTGTGGGAATTTACCCCGGTGCCGGGTGGAGCCGTGAACCTTTCTCAAAAGATCGTTAAGCAGGCTTCTGAAGGTGAGGTAACAGTTTCCACATCCCAGGCGCCCTATTTTGGTGAAATCGGAGAAGCTCATCCCGCAAGCAGAGCAAACCATCTCGGATTCTTTGCTGGGCTTCTGCAACTGAGCCTGAGTGAGCATGCTGGCTAAAAACTCGGCTAAGGGGAAGGGCACTCCTTCTAAGGGATTGCGAAACCCCCTCTTCTCTGCACATTCCCGGCAAAGATTCAAAACCACCTTTTTGTTATTAACCACCTGGGTCAGATGAACCGTAGCCTCTCTTTTTCCGCAATCCTGACACAGCATAAGAATTAAAAATTTAGTTAAGAATTATCTTCTTTTAATTGCTTTCTTTATCTTAAGAAGTGCATATTCATAATCTTCCATATTATGCAAACCAAATGTTGCGGGTGGAAATACACCGTGTGCCTCATCCAATCCTACGATATCGACTAATATATCTTTTCCTATTTTTTTAACTTTTTGTTTGTCTCCATTTCTCAGTCCCTTTAATTCTAATAGCTCACAATGGAGTGCATCTCCTTCTTCAAGTGAGTAGTAATTTATGATACCTCTTGGAATATCAAACTCTTCCCCCTCACCATATCCTAATTTTACATATAATTCTTGGAATATAGGCTCAACTTCGCTTTTTGCCATTTAATTTACCTTGCAATATTGTTATTAATGAAAGCGTAGCGGAGGCTTTATGCCTCCGTGCAGAGCCATAAAGGCTCTGCTACGCGGGTTACCCGAAAACACAGATTTTTGTTAAAGACAAAAGTTGTTACCTTTCAATGGATTTTGAATTTCACAAAGATTTTCTTTTCTATGCTGAATACGGCACCGCCTTGCCCCCAACCAAAGTGATTATCCGGTGAGCTCTCTCTGCTAAAAGATGATTGTGGGTGGCGATGATAAAGGTCTGTCCCTTCTTCTGGTTCAGCTCGGTTATAAGATCATGTAGCTCCTCTCCAGTCGACCTGTCTAAGTTCCCGGAGGGCTCGTCTGCAATCACTATCTGGGGTTCATTTATCAATGCCCGCGCCACCGCCACCCTCTGCTGTTCTCCGCCGGAGAGCTCCCCAGGTTTGTGATGGACTCTATCGGCAAGCCCCACTTCCAAAAGGATCTGTTCTGCTTTCTTTTTAATTGAGCCCATCTCCTCTCCGGCGATAAGCCGGGGCATCATCACGTTCTCCAGAGCGGAAAACTCCGGCAGAAGATGATGAAACTGGAACACAAATCCAATGGTTTTGTTTCTGAAATGTGCCAGTTTTTTGTCACTTAAGGCAAAGACATCCGTGGAGTCCAATCTCACCTTTCCTTTCGTGGGACGATCCAATGCTCCTAAGATGTGAAGGAGTGTGCTTTTCCCCACCCCTGATGCGCCCACCACAGACACTATCTCACCTCGTCTTATCCCGATGTCTACTCCCTTTAATACGTGAAGCGTTTCAGCGCCTGTTTGAAAGCTCTTGTGGATGTCTATTCCTTCTAATACAATATCGTCGTCTCTTCTCTGTTTCACAACATTATATTTCTATTTTCGCCATTTTTTTCCAGTTTGTTAAGCATTCGCTCCTAAGTTTCACCACCTAATAGCATTTTAGCTTGAAAAATTGATTTGTCAATAAAAAAATGAACTGGAAAGTTTCGCGGTGATGTAAATATTTGCGTGTAGAATATGGTTTGCTTTAAAAGACGAAAAGGTAAATCCTTTCGGGATTGAGGAAAACTTAAAAAGAAAGGAGCCACCTTATGTCGGCAAAACAACTTAATTTTTGCCATAAACTACCTCCAAACTGAAAACGGTTTCAGTTTTTGATCCAATTACAGAGACCCGTCTGGGATAGCATATTATCAGCCAAATTCCACCTTTTTACCAACACGAAACTTCCATTAAACCATAAAAACAGTGTTCCCCCTTATGGGAGGACGAAGAGATAGATGGGATTCATCCTGAAGGATTCATCCTGAAGGATTCATCCTGAAGGAAAAACCCAAAACCTAAAAAAACAAGTTAATAAAGAAAAAAATGTCTTGCCAAGGTAGCCTCTCAGAGATAGCGTTTAAGTTTGTCTCGAACGAGCATGAAGATGTTGATTAATCTATAAATGTCTCTTTTGTTTCTTGGTTTGGCGGCGATTTGAGAAAATCTAGGCTATCCCCAACATCAGCAACAGAAGCATAACACTGAGGACAATCAGAATCATGACGGTGAGCCAGGCTAAGATATTAAAACCTCTACCGTTGGTATATGATCCCATGATCTTTTTGTCGTTGATGAGTATCAAGATGAAGATAAGAATTACCGGAAGCACTATGCCGTTTATCACCTGAGAGATAAACATGATGGGGATAAGTGGGAGATTGGGCCAGAGCACCACCCCAGCTCCTATGAATATCAAAAGGGAATATAACCCATAGAACTGAGGGGCTTCGGAAAACTTTTTATCCACCCCCTGCTCCCAGCCCATTCCTTCGCATACTACATAGGCGGTGGAGAGGGGTAATATGGAGGCGGCAAACAGTGATGCATTCAAAAGACCGAAGGCAAAAAGAACGGAAGCATATTTCCCTGCAAGAGGCGCCAACGCCAAAGCTGCATCTTTTGCTGTTTCGATTCTGATTCCTGCTTTGGAAAGAGTAGCAGCGCAGGCAACTATTATGAAAAGGGCCACCAAGTTTACTATGAAACTTCCGGAGATAACATCTGCCCTGGAGTATTTGTAATTCTCCAACTTAACATTTTTCTCGACCACCGCAGATTGCAGATAAAACTGCATCCAGGGTGCGATGGTGGTCCCGATCAATCCAATCAACATGCCAAAACTTCCGGCAGAGAACTTTAGCTCGGGAGTCAATATGCTGTCTTTTACAGCATTCCAATCGGGCTTGGCTAAAAAACCGGATATGATGTAGGTGAGGTAAAAAAGGCAAGCCACCAGAAAAACTTTTTCCACCGATTTGTAGGTTCCTTTCACCACCAACATCCAGACGAAGAGAGCTCCCAGAGGCACGGAAATATATTTGGAGACGTGAAATATTTCCAAGCTGGCGGCTATTCCGGCGAACTCAGCTATTGTGTTTCCGAAGTTGGTGAAGATTAAAGCCATTAAAAGGTAGAAGGTTATCTTTACCCCGAAATTTTCTCTTATCAAATCAGACAATCCTTTGCCCGTAACCACACCCATCCGAGCACTCATCTCCTGGATTATAATCAGCGCCAAGGTGATAGGGATGAGCGACCATATCAAGGAATAGCCAAAATGTGCCCCGGCGATGGAATAGGTGGCAATTCCGCCAGCGTCATTGTCCACGTTGGAGGTGATGATACCCGGACCTATCACCGCCAGAAAGATAAGCAAATTTCTCCATCGAGATTTTGATAGTAGTCCTTTAGTCATAACAGCAGTAGGCAGATAACAGACTCCAGTAGGCAGATAACAGTAAACAGATTACAGAGTTTCGATCTTTTCTTTCGTGAGACTGTTGTATAAGGATTAATCTGAAGTCTGGAGTCTGATGTCTGATGTCTGGCGTCTGGTATCTGACATCTTACGTTCTCATTATTCTCCGAATTCCGGGAAGATCGCTTCCACGCCGTCTCTCAAGGTTATTATTCCTTCTATCCGATTTTGTTGATCCACCACCGGGATGGTCAAGAACTTATATTTAGTAAAGATTTCAGCGACTTGCTTTAATGAATCATCGACTCTTAACTTGATAACATCTCTCTTCATAAAACTGCCAACCTTCACTTCCGGTGAATTCAAAATCAAATCACGCAGTGTTACCACTCCAAGGAGCTTTTCTCGTTCGTCAGTCACGTAAATGTATGAAGTGTTATCCAGAGGGTTATCCGATTGCTTGAAGATCCCCATTACTTTTTCCACACTATCTGCCTCCAAGCACGAAATGTAATCAGTCGTCATTATACCCCCAGCAGTTTCCTCCTCAAATTCTAAAAGCTCCTCTAACTCTTCCCTTTTATCTTCCTCTAAACCTTTAATCAACTCCTGCTTCTTTTCATCCGGCAAATCCTGAAGTAGGTCTACCGCCTCATCCGGCTCCATCTCCTCCAGTATGTCTGATGCGCGCTCCTTGGATAACTCCTCAATTAAAGAGATTCTGGTTTGATCGTCTGCTTCCTCCAATGTATCTGCTTGAGTCTCTAAATCCAAGGATTTAAACACATAAGACCGTTCGTGTCGATCCAATTCCTCTAAGATGTCCGCCAGATCGGGCGGATGAATTTCGGAAAGTTTGCGATGTGTTACATTGAGCTTCAGAGCTTTCTTTCTGGGATCATGCGAGAGGGGTTGAATATACTTCCAAGACAGAAGCTTCTTCGGGATCTGGTAGGCAAAAAGCCAGTTGGTTAAAGCATCCACGTACTTGATCCAGCCCAGACGGCGGAGTATACCTCTTATGCCAAAATCCACATGCACCACCCGCAGCTGTCCCTCAGCCAGTAAAAGATGAAAATCGTTCACCCTCTCAACTTTGGCACCAAATGTGTCTACCACTTGTTTATCCAAAATCTCGTCTCTTAAAAGTATCTCTCCCTCCTGTACGTCTATATCCACCCTTTGACTTTCCGCGTCCTGCTTCAATTTGATCTCATTCCCGTTAATGCTTGCCACCACACGCCAAGGAAACGAAGTGATTTTCCTTTTCCCCTTTTGCCGAACGCGAACGGAGACCACTGGAGGGAAGATCTCCCCCAGTTTAACCCGCAAATCTACCACCTGGCCGATGATCTTCCCTTCAGAATCTATAACCCTTCGGTTCAAAATCTCCGAAAGGAAAACAAACATTTTCAGGCTTTCTTGTTGAACGCCGCTTTTCATGACCGATCAAAGCCCCTTTTTTTAAACAAGAGTATTGCGTTTCGTCCAGGTTCAGCGTAGGCAAGCCTTTACGGCTTGGCTACGCCAGTTAACCTGTCCCATTCATTCGATCAACTTCTTAATGCCCCAGAGGATGATAAGCACGGGCCAGAAACGTATGATATCTTCTCTTACATATCCAAGATTATGAAGCAAAATCAAAACCCCGACGACTATCAGTACCAACGCCCAGAAGATCTTATTCCCCTTCTTATGCTTTTCAGACTTAGACAAATCAAACCTCCTTTTTTCTTTCTAAGTTGAGCGCAAAATATGATGATCACAGATTGTTGTCAATTAAAAAAGATGGATTGACAATGTCACGTCATAGAACGTATGCTAAGGCATAAAGAATTTGACTTTGTCAGATTAAGGCTTATATTAAAAAGCAATAAGGAGGACAAAAAAACGACCCTTTATTTGCTCAAAGGAGGAGATAATGGCTACGGAATTGGATGTAACTATTGACAATATCAAGGAAAGATTGGGAAAATTACGGGAGTATCTTTGATCTGGAGGAGAAGGAAAAGAAGATCAAAGAGCTGGAGAAAATTTCTCAACAGCCTAACTTCTGGAACGACAACCAAAAAGCTCAGCTGGTGTTAAAGGAGATCAGCGAATTAAAGTGGTGGTCCCAAAGATGGCTGAAGCTTTCCCAAAAAGCCGAAGATGTTTCCCTTTTAAAAAGCTTAGCTGAAGAAGAAAAAGACCATCAGACAGAAGAGGAGGCATTCGCTAACTTACTTGAGCTGAAAAAAGAGCTTGACGAATTTGAGTTCCAGACCGTTTTGTCGGGTGGAGACGATGCCAAAAACGCTTTGCTTGCCATTCATTCAGGAGCAGGAGGAACAGAGTCTCAGGATTGGGCGCAGATGCTTCTGCGCATGTATACCAGATGGGTGGAGAAAAAGGGATACAAATATGAGACCATCGATTTTCTGGCGGGCGAAGAGGCGGGGATAAAAAGTGCCACTTTGGAGATAACCGGAGGGTATGCTTACGGGTATCTTAAAGGTGAAAGCGGGGTTCACCGTCTGGTGCGCATCTCTCCCTTCGACGCCAACAAGAGAAGACATACCTCCTTTGCTTCGGTATTCGTCTATCCGGAGATTGAGGACAACATCACCGTGGAGATAAAGGATGACGATCTAAGGATTGAGACCTTCCGCTCCTCCGGTGCCGGAGGACAGCATGTGAACAAAGTTTCCTCTGCAGTTAGGATCACGCACATGCCTACCGGAATCGTGGTTCAATGTCAGTCTGAGCGCTCTCAGTTCAGGAATAAAGACAATGCCTTGAAGGTCCTGAAATCCCGGTTATACCAATACTATAAGGAAGAAGAGGAGAAGAAGCAGGAGAAATTGGAAAGCCAGAAAAAGAAGATCGAATGGGGAAGCCAGATCAGATCTTACGTGTTTCATCCATACAACATGGTCAAAGATCACCGCACCAACGTGGAGACGGGAGACGTTCAGACAGTGATGGACGGTGATATCGATCAGTTCATTCAAGCCTATTTAAGCTCGAAGGAAAATACCGAAAGAAAATAGGGAGAAAGATTCCATGCTTTGCTGGAAATGCGGAGAAACCGTTGAGGTAAAAGAGAAGATTCATCGGAAGGATACTTGTCCTCATTGCGACTCTGACTTGCGTTGCTGTTATAATTGCGAATTTTACGACAAAGAAGCTTTTCATCAATGCAAGGAGCCACAGGCGGAGTGGGTGAGATACAAGGAGCGGGGCAACTTCTGTGACTATTTCCGGCCCAAAAGCGCATTTTTCCAAAAGGATCAAAATTTAGACCCCAAAGAGGCTAGAAAAAAAAATTGGGATTCGCTTTTCAAAGATGAATCCGAGTGAACTTAAAGCATTTGGAGTGTTTACCTTTAAACGCTGTTGAAAAATCCTATTCGCAGGGCTAAATGCCCTGCTCTATGAGGTGTGTTTAATTGTCTCCCATAGTGACGGGAATTTATCCCGCCACCAAGCTAATTACCGCGTAGCCGAGGCTTCACGCCTTGGCGTCAAAGGATTTCGGACAGCCACTCCGCCGAAGGCGGATCCGTCCAGACGGACGGTCGTCTGACCGCCTCTGGCGGAAAGGGCTGTCCCTACACATGAGCAAACGTAGGGACAGGGCTCGTCCCTGTCCGGATGAGTTTGGTTGTCATGCTGAGCGAAGCGAAACATCTCTCCGTATCTTCATCCAGCTGGGTTTGCGTATACGGAGATAGAAACGAGATTCTTCGCTACGCTCAGAATGACATCAGGATTAAGATATGGTTAGATTAGAGAGATTCACGGAACGTTCGCAGGATGCCCTGCAATACGCAAATGAGCTGGCTCAAAGCCATAACTAAAAACCTCTCCCCCTGTCCCCCTCTCCTTAAACAAGGAGAGGGGGAACACAAGGGGGTGAGGTCAGGATTTTGCCATGGTTAGATTAGACAAATTCACTGAACGCTCGCAGGATGCTCTGCAATATGCGCATGAGTTAGCTCAAAGCCATAACAACTCTCAGATAGAGACAGAACACTTGCTTTTGGCTCTTTTGGAGCAGGAGGAGAGTTTAACGGAGATCATTTTGAGCCAGATGGGAGTGGACGTTTCCTCTTTGAAGGAAAAGCTAAAGGATGAAATCTCTCTTTTGCCCAAAATGTATGCCCCCGGACAGGCTCCGCAAATTTACCTCTCCCCTGCCCTGGGAAACGTGCTTGCCTCAGCCGAAAAAGAGGCAAAGGCTTTGAAAGATGAGTATGTCAGTGTGGAGCATCTTTTGATCGCTATTGCAGAGGCAAGGGATACCAAAGCAGGTCAGATGCTCCAAGAGTTGAAAGTGAACAAGGAAGGAATTTATCAGGTTTTAACCAAAATCAGAGGGAGCCAGAGGGTGACAGATCAGACGCCGGAATCAAAATATCAGGTTTTGGAAAAATACAGTCGCGATCTGACTGAACTTGCCAGGAAAGGAAAGTTAGACCCGGTAATAGGCAGAGATGAAGAAATCCGCAGGGTAATTAAGGTTCTTTCCCGGCGCACCAAAAACAACCCGGTTCTCATTGGCGAGCCGGGCGTGGGGAAAACCGCTATCGCGGAAGGTTTGGCGTTGAAAATCGCCCAGGGCGATGTTCCGGAATCTCTGAAAGGACGTCGGGTGGTTGCTTTGGATTTAGGCTCACTTATTGCCGGATCAAAGTTCAGAGGCGAATTCGAGGAGCGACTCAAAGCCATCCTAAAGGAGATTGAGAAAGCACAGGGGAACATCATCCTTTTCATTGACGAGCTTCACACCATAGTGGGCGCGGGAGCAGTGGGTGGTGCAATGGACGCTTCCAATATGTTAAAACCAGCACTTGCCCGGGGAGAACTGCGCTGTGTCGGCGCCACCACACTGGATGAATACCGAAAAAACATAGAAAAAGACGCCGCTTTAGAAAGACGCTTTTCTCCCGTGTTAATCGGAGAGCCCTCGGTGGAAGAAACCATATCTATCCTGCGAGGACTTAAGGAGAGATATGAGGTGCATCACGGAGTGAGAATTCAGGATTCCGCCCTGGTGGCGGCGGCTAAACTTTCAGAAAGATACATAACCGATAGATTCCTTCCGGACAAAGCCATAGACTTGGTGGATGAGGCCGCGGCTGACCTACGAATACAAATCGACAGCATGCCGGAGGAGTTGGATGTGGTGATCAAAAAGATAAGGCAACTGGAGATTGAAAAGCAAGCAGTCAAAAAAGAGAAAGACGCTAAGGAAAGGCTTAAGCCTATCGAAGAGGAGCTGAAAACTCTTAGAAAAGAGGAAGCAGAGCTTAAGGATCACTGGCTCAAGGAGAAGGCAATTGTAACCCACATCCGGGAGCTTAAGGAGAAACTGGAACAAACAAAAATCGAGGCGGACAAGGCAGAGAGGGAAGCAAATTATGAAAAGGCGGCAAAGTTGCGATATGGAGAGGTAAATCATTTGCAAAAAGAGCTTAAGGAGCAGAATCATATTCTGACGAAGATCCAAAAAGGAAAAAAGATGCTCAAAGAGGAGGTGGATGAAGACGATATAGCCCAGGTGGTATCCAAATGGACCAGCATTCCGGTGACCAAATTGACTGAGACCGAGACTGAGAAACTGATCAAACTTGAGGATCAACTACACCAGAGAGTGGTGGGACAAAACCAGGCGGTGGAAACGGTGGCTAACGTGGTGCGGAGCGCACGGGCAGGACTTTCCGATCCCAAACGACCCATCGGTTCATTCATATTTCTTGGTCCCACCGGCGTGGGAAAGACTGAGTTAGCAAAAGCACTGGCACAAGCTTTATATGGTGATGAAAACGCCTTAATCAGAATTGATATGTCCGAATACATGGAGAGGTTTTCAGTCTCCCGGCTGATAGGCGCGCCTCCGGGATATGTGGGATATGAAGAGGGAGGACAGCTAACCGAGGCGGTCAGACGCCGACCATATTGTGTTATCCTTTTCGATGAGATCGAAAAGGCACATGCCGAGGTATTCAATCTTCTGCTCCAGGTATTAGACGATGGGAGACTTACCGATAATCAGGGAAGGACGGTCAGCTTTAAAAACGCTATTCTGATTATGACCTCCAATATCGGGGCATCCTTGATAGCGGAGATGTCCCAAACTATCACCCCAGAAAATGAGGATCAAATATATCAACAAATGAGTTCGGAGGTCTTAAATCTTTTGAGAAAATCACTAAGACCTGAGTTTTTGAATCGTATAGACGAGATAATAGTGTTTCGTTCACTATCTTTTGAAAGCATAAAGAATATCGTCGATTTACAACTCAAGGAGGTCAATCAAAGATTAGCTGAACAGGAGATCAGCGCAAGCTTGACTGATAAGGCAAGAGACTATCTGGCCAAGGTGGGCTTTGATCCAGCCTTCGGCGCCAGACCTCTGAAAAGGACAATACAGAAACTGATCACTCAGCCTTTAGCCAATAAGATTCTGAAAGGAAAATTCAAACCTGAGGACAAAATAAAAATCGACGTCAAGGTCGACCAGATAGTTTTTGAGTAAAAAGGTCGATTTTTTTCGATATACCTTTGAAAGGAGGAGGTTCTGAAATTGAAAAACCTAATAGTAAGCATCACGGCAATGCTGATTATCGGAAGTTTGATATTTTCCTGCTCTTCGAGCTCCAACGGCAAAAAAACTGAAGAGGAGCTTTACACTGAGGCACAAGACCATTCAGAAAAAGGAGACTTTCAATCTGCCATAAAAACCTATAAGGAGATTTTGAAAGTTTATCCCGACAGTCCACGTGCTTGCAAAGCTCAGTTTCTAATTGGCTTTGTTTACTCGGAGAATTTAAAGGATTATGAGAAGGCAAGAGAAAATTACAGAAAGGTAATTGAGAAATATCCGGACTGTGATCTGGCCGATGATGCTCGATATATGCTGGAGACGATGGAAAAAGGCAGCATACCGAATATTCAGGATACGAGTTCAGCATCGTCTGATTAGAAGAAATAGAAGTTGAGTTTCTAAACACCAGAACCTAACTTAAGAGCCTGTCGAAAAATGTCATTCTGAGTCCCCCGTACGGGGGGCGAAGAATCTCCAATCTGAGACATGTTGAATTTATAGGATTCTTCCCCCGCCACAGGCGGGATTAACAGCCACCCAACAAACTGAATCCTCAAAGCAAAAAGCTCCCGCGGCTGGACTCGAACCAGCGACGAGGTGGTTAACAGCCACCCACTCTACCAACTGAGTTACGCGGGAATGCTTCTATGTTCTTATCGAATAGACAATATATAAGTTTGCAGGGATTTGTCAAGAAAATAGTGAGAGGTCTCTGAAAAAGTGGAAAAGAAGGATCGGACATGGGTGCCCGACCTACGAAAATCAACATCTTTTGCTCCAGTAGGCAGGGCTTCCAGCCCTGTGAGGTGAGTTTTTCAGAGATCTCAGTGAAAGACTAATAAAAGTTATGAGTAGCCTAAAAAAGTGGTGGTCAATTTTACTCTTTTGATTTCTCCCGTTTGAGTCTCTCCAGCTCTTCGCTCATTTTCTTCATTTCTTCGGTAAGTTTCTTTAGCTCTTGCCGTAATTCGTCCAGCGACTCTTTCTCCTGATTTGTCCAACCTTGAACTTCCTGCAGGTAATCGCTCGCTTGTTGGTAATAGAATTCCTCCGGCGAAGGCTCTGGAGCCTCCGGAGGTTCCGGAAACTCGAAGTCTGTCATCCAGGAATAGCTATAGGCAGGTTTTGCCTCACCCAAGACAGCAGTCAGTTTATTTATTTCACCTTCTCTGATGATCTTCAATTCTACCTGTGCATCAGCTCCCTTACTCTTAATGAGCTGACGGATGTGTGCTACGTTTTCAATCTCGGTCCCTCCAAACGTGATGACCACATCACCATCTTCCAGACCCGCCTTTTCTGCAGGGCTCCCCTCCACCACCTCACTAACGAGTATACCTGCATGAACATTATATTTTTCAGAAAAGCTCCGATCTAAATCATCGGGATATATTCCCAGATAACCCCGCCTGACAGTTCCGTATTTGATTATCTGCTCCGCTATCGCCTTAACCTTATTTGCTGGTAAAGCCAGGCTGATCCCCGAGGAGGGAATTTCAATCTCCCGCGGCGGGATGTAAATTGCTTTCTCTCCCTTCTTGTCACTGTAAAACGTCATGGCACGGATGTAAGAAGATTCAGATAACTTGGCGGAAACCAGACCGATCACCCTCCCATAGGTATCCAGCACAGGCCCACCGCTATTTCCCGGACTGACGTTGGCACTCATCTGAATGAACCCGTCCTCTCTTACCCCATTAACCAATCCCAAAGCTACGGCATTGGGAAGTCCGTATGAATTTCCTACCACAGTGAGCCACGCCCCAACTCTGATTTTATCTGAATTTCCCAACTTAGCCGGAATCAGGTCAGTTGTCTCTATCTTCAGGACAGCTAAATTTGACTCTTCATCTGTTCCCACCAACTTGCCTTTTAGCGATTTGTTATCCGGTAAAGTCACCCTGAAGCTTCTCATTCTTCCCACCACGCTGGCTGAAGTAAGGATATATCCGTCGGAAGTGTAGATGATCCCTGATCCCACAAAAGTGGAGGGTATGTCTCTCCTTTTTTTACCCTTGACGGCATAGCTCTCCGTCTCAATGGTTACCAGAGAGGGCTTTATAGACTCTACCAGGCTGGTGATATCCTCCTCCAGTGAAGATAATACCTTACGCTGGGCATAACCTGGTTTGGTCCAACTCAAAAGAAAAACACAAAATATCAACCCTAATACCAAAACTGAATATCTAATTTTCATTTGCCTCTCCTTTCAATCAGCCTGCCACTATCCATACTGAAGCCCTCAAAAACGTTCAAATCCGGAAGCATTAATTATCAGTAATCTTTCTTCTGAGATGCTGGCTGAGACGAAACCACGGGAAGCACATAGTGATTTCCCGTTCTTCTCCTTGCAGGCAGATACGACCTCTTTTCGATAACAAATTTCTTGTGTAGATTCTCTGGTCGAATCCTTCCATCCTCTCCTCCACTGGCAGAAAAGCTGAAATTGTCGATGACGAAAGCCCTTCTATCTTTCAGGGTGGAAGTTTTTACCAACTGCTTTAAGAAATCTTGATATGCTGAATCCGTTATATCTTCAGAACCAAGCGGGATCTGGCTCTCCACCTCGCTGTCGTTCTGGGAGAGAAATTCTGGCTGGATATGATCCGGTTTCTTAGTAGAAACAACTACCCAAGCCAGAATTATGGTCGAAACTGCACCCACCAGAGCCCATCTAAGTTTTATCGAAGGGAATACTTCATGCAGAAGTTTCTGCCACCAACTTCTCTCGTGGCTCACCTCTGCATCAGAGGAGAGCGTCTGGATTTTTGCCAAAAGTTTTTTATTGAAATTAGCTGAAGGAACGAAAGTTTCCAGATCATCCTTCAGCAGAAGGTCTATCCTTTCGATCTCCCTCGCCTCTTTAGCACACTCAGGACAACTCTCCAGGTGGGCTTTGATTTTTTCTGTCTCCTCTGGGGAGAGTTCCTGTTTAAAATAGCCAAATAGGTATCGGCGAACTTTTCGACAGTTCATAATGTTCCTTTAATTTTGGCTTCAGTTTCTCTCTGAGCATGAGCCGGGCCCGGTTAACCCTTGATTTCACGGTGCCCAACGGTATACTCAACGATTGAGACATCTCCTCATAAGAAAGCTGATTGACCTCCCTTAACAAAAATACGGTGCGATATTTGACCGGCAGAGATGCAATTGCCTTCTCTAAGGTGGAGCTTAAACAATTCTTATTTCCCCTATCTTCAACCGCGTATCTGCGATCGTCTTTTATCAGATCTATCCCAAAGAATTTAAATCTTTTCTTCCGTTTCAACTCATTTCGGCAAAGGTTTAAAGCTATGGTATAAATCCAGGTGGAGAAAGCGTAAGTTGGATCATAGCTTTCTTTTTCCTTAAACACCCTCAAAAAGGTCTCCTGCAATATATCTTCAGCCTCCTCTCTGTTTTGCAACATCCGATAGATCAGATTAAATAACCTTACCTTGTACCGATCCACCAGCACAGTGAAGGCAGTCGTATCGTTCGCCTTCACCCTTGCCAGAAGCTCCTTATCCGTAGAATCCATAGGATCGGAGACCCGCCACTTTCGGTTCGGCACATGCTCTGGAGTTGGCACTCTCTTTCTCCTCTTCCTGAAAGGTATACAATCCAAACACAGAAAAGTTCCCTGGTTTTGTTCGCGCCAAATAAGTCCTGAACAAATATTCTTTTTAAGCCTGAAAAAACCAGGATTTTCTTTATGCCTTATTTTACTACGGTATCACAAAAAGAAAGTTTTGATGTGAAAGAACAGGATTGATCCTAAAGGAAAAGGCTTTCCTTATGAGAATCTGATATTTAAAAAAAATGATACTCAGTTATTTTTTATGCTCAATAATGGTCACCAACTATTTAATTTGACAAATTCGCTTTGGAGTGCGGAAGCGAAGCTTGCGCACTCCTTTTCTTACTCTTTTCCAAATCGCCAAGATAATTAGTTGATAACCATAATTGGGCAACTACAATTGTAGTTGCTCGATTTATCGAGCCTACAATTATAGTTGCTCGATTTATCGAGCCTACAATTATAGTTGCTCGATTCATCGAGCCCAATGAATTGAATCTCAAGGTTTATATGAACATCTACAATCTAAATTCTATGTAAAAGGCATCTGTTCAGAATTTGAACTTTTAGGAGAATAGTGAGGAGAGTCACAAAACAAAGGAAGGCTTATAGATGCCTAAAGTCGATATGCCACGGAAACAAAGATTTGATTTGTGATGTATTTCGAAGCTAAGTCTTTTGAGAAATCATTTATTTCCCAATTGCCATGTACTAAAGCCACATCAATCGTCGTAACCTGGTCAATTAGAATGCCAAAGCCTCCGGTAAAGTAATGTCGGTCAGATTTGATCCAAGGTGACTTGAATGGAAACGGATTCTGGAAATATCCTGCCCGGAGACTGGTTCCAATTTGAGCAATCGTATACTCTGCGCCGATATGCCAGCGAAGTACCTCTTTATAGACTTCCCTTATAACCCTATTAGCGCTGGACCGCGGAAAAAACCTTTTGTACTCGATTTCCGTCCAACCAGCATAGTTCAAGTCTGCAGCCAGAATCACATTCTTTACATTGATGGCAGTTCCAAATCCAAGAATAAAAGGCAAAGTAAACTTGTATTCTGAATTTCCTTCTATTGGAGGATATTCTTTCCAGTCGTAGGAGGGTCTGTAAAAAACCGTGTCGGTGAGCTGTAACCACTCTTCTTTAATAGTGTAAGTCACCGGCGTTTCTATGGTTCCTCCGATGACCAAAAATTTGTTGGGTTGAATTCGAGTTCCCAGCTTTACATTGAAGCCAGAATACCGATCAGTGATGGCATCATCCCATCGGTATCTCCAGGATTCAGTTCCCTCGTCGTAGGTACTGTCCGCTAATAGTGCATAATCATATTTTCCACTCCAGAAATTGAGAGCCGCTCCAACGGAAACCTGTGGAGATAAATCTATGCCCCCTCCAAACGACCAAGCATATAACCCTCCAGATTCAGATATTGTAACACTATCATTCTTTTCCAAGTTAACATACTGAAGAGTTCTGTCAAAGCTCCCTATCCGGTTTACTCCCAGAGCCAAAACTAAACTTCCCCTGTAGGTTGGCACAGGTAAGACTATGTTGGCTGAACTGAAGCGAGTATTTGTTTGCAGGAAGCTATGGTTGAAATGAGGAGTAGTGAATTCGAGAGAACCGGTTTTATTCCTCAGCCTTTGATGCGAAAGTCCTCCGGAAAACTCGATTCTTTTCACTTGTGCCAACCCTGCTGGGTTATATACCAATGCTGTTGCATCATTTGCAACTGCAATATACGCCCCTCCCATGCCCATTGCTCTGGCACTCACGCCGAAAAAGTTGCCAGCAGAAGGTTCATTTACATCCGGTTGCTCCCATTCCTGTGCATGAGCATTTTGGAAAAACCAACAAAACAGAACCGCTATTATAATTCCCATTCTCTTTAGCATCTGCATCACCTCTGGTAGGTCCTCAGTTAGATGAATCTCCGAGTAAGTGTATTCAACTATCGTCGTTTCTTAGCTTTTTCCCCCTTGGGTTTTTCTTGCTTTTTTTGTTCCTGTTTTGTCTCTATTTTTATAGGTTTAAGTTTGTCTTTTATCTCATGCGATTCTTTCTCTTTTGCGGGGTTGGGATTGACAAGGGGCGCGGAGGAAGTTCCCTCAGGACGAACATAAGGAGGTGCTAATCCCCTTCTCCTTTCTGCCTTTTCTGCACTCACAGGATCATACTCATCGTCATCGTAATAGTAGTAATCATCATCCCACCAATACCGATCCCACCACCAGGGGTAAGCATAATAGTGTCCCCAGCGGGGATAGCTCCAGTAATAATCCGGATAGTAACCATAATAAAATCCGTATGGATAGCTGTGGTAGTCCCCGTGGCAGTCTGTGCAGTGCTCTCGATAGTAGCGCCCGGTGTGTTCAAATACTTCTCCCTCCTCCCCCTCAACCCGGGGGTGGGTGATCACGGTATAACATCCGATTCCCATTATTCCCAAGATCATCAGAAGTATGCCTAACATAACAATCTTTTTCTTCATCACGTTTTATCACCTCATTGATAGTTTACGGTCTTCTTGCCATGTGTGCCTATCCATCTTACTATTATATTTACGAGTGATCGGTCAGAATAACACAGTCTCTATTTCTTCGTAAAACAAATCTTGAGAGTTAAATAAAGCTTCCACATAATTCAGGTTATTTTGTTGTTAGCGCAACCTGAAGGTTGCGGCTACCTTTTTTTACTGAATGCGCTGTAGCCGCAGGCTTTAGCCTGCGAGAATCTTGTATCGATTTTTCAACATCGTGCGTCCCAATGGCAGACTTCCGGTTCAAAACTATTCTTTCCAACAGCGCGTAGCCGAGGCTTTACGCCTCGGTGCCCCGCCAGAGGCGGGGCTACGCGACTTAAAAGTTAGGACAGCGCGTAGCCGAGGCTTTACGCCTCGGTGCCCCGCCAGAGGCGGGGCTACGCGACTATTTTTCGGATAGTCTAAGAAGCTAACTCAAGTTCTTAGAACGACTCAAAATAGACAATTCTAAATCCTCTCCCCCAGGTGCTCACCTCTTTTCGATTGAGCAATAAATTTTTCAGGTTAAACTGCAAAAACAATCTCTTAGAAAAAATCCATTGAATTCCAACATTGAGATAGCCATATCCTCGCCCAAAAAGTTCTTTGGCTTTATCGTCATTTGAGCCTAAGTCATACTCTGCCACCAGACCCAGATTATCGCCAATCAAAAGGTCTGCTCCAAAAAAGACGGAGATGTCTTTGTCCTCGTCATCATTTTCCAGGCTATAATTTACTCCTGCATGAACTCCTATGGGGAATTCGCCCATTATGTATCCTTTGCTCATCACCGCATAAAAACCTTTTGATTTATACACGTATCTGTCTAAGCTGTCGTCATAAGCTCCGTCACCCTGAGAATCGTAGCCGATCACAAAAGCGGGAAGAGACCAACTTTCGTTAATCAATCTATATTTGGCGGCAAATTCTATTCTGGGATTCCAATCCGGGTCACCTTCACCGATTACATTCTCGCCACCAAAGGACATGCCCACCATAAACCTTCTCATCAATCCAACGTCGATACCAAATATCACTCCTCCCTGAGGATATATCCTGATATCGAAATCAAAGCTTGCCCGCGGCAAAAGCCCGGCTGTGGGGCAGTCGACCAACCTCCGGGGCTGAAGGCTGGGCACCTTCTGAACTCCGGTGACCGTCTGACTTTCCTGAGCAAATACCGACGTATTAAACATAAAAAACAAAAGTAAAATTAGTCTTCCTGTTCTGCTTGTCATCTTTCCCTCCTCTTTCTGATGACCTCACTTTTTTTAATTTTGGTCAAATCTAACCAATTCCTCACCATTAGTCAATCAAAAAGAGGGGGAAACTCCCAGTAAACTTCATAACACAACCACGATTTTTCAAATGCAAAAACATCCATTTCTATTTCAGGTGGCACTTCGCGCCATCCATCAACAGAAGAAAAGCAACAATCATGCCATCAAAACAAAGCCACTTACACATCACGGTAAGTGGCTATATTATAACAAAATATGCTGATGATTTAAAGCTTAAAATCAGATGCTCGTTTTGCCTGGTGCACAAATATTGTTCGGTGCTTTAAATTTTTTGTGCAGGTTATCTTTGATATTTATCGTAGAAGACAATCTCTTGAAGCTTTTTTCTGGGCTTAGGCTCTGGAAGAAATTTGGGATAACCCAAAGGCATGATCTCCACCACTCTCATTTCCTGTGGGATATTCAAAATCTTTTTCACCTCATCCTCTTTGAAGAAACCGATCCAGCAGGTTCCCAATCCTTCCTCCACCGCCTGAAGGGTCATGTGATCCATGGAGATAGATACATCTATGGTATAGGCTGGCTGACCGCAGGAAAGGACATAATCCACCATGGTGGCACATCCTACAATGACCACTGGCGCCTCAGCAATGAAATATTGATTATTTGATGCCACCGCGATCTTTCTGCGGAGTTCCTTATCTTTGACCACTACATATCTCCATTCCTGGCGGTTTTTGGCGGAGGGAGCCAATCTTCCCGCCTCGAGGACTCGCAAAAGTTTCTCTTCCTCGATCGACTTATCTTTAAAACCCCGGATGCTTCTTCTGAGTTTTATTGCATCGAAAACATTCACATTCTTCATCTCCTTTTTAAAAAATTTTTGGCTCATCTCCAATTTAGTGGAGTCAAACACCAACAGGTCGCACTCTCTCCGACATGAAACAGCACATCTTTAAAAGAAAAAAGCATTATATGAATAGGTTTTGCCTTCTCAATTAGTTTTCTTCTCAACAAATAACATTTTTTGAGCAGACCCTCTGGCCTCATCATATACATCCTTCAAAGGGATTTGTTGTCTGCTTGCGATTTCTTTGCAATCTTCATATTCGGGAGCGATATTTTTGATTTGCTCACCTACTTTGCTTACTTTAACCCTTATCTCTCCAAATTTTGTCTTCACCGAAATAACTTCCCTTACAAGTTTTTTTCTTTCTAATCTTTGAATCCGAACCCCCAATGTGGTTGTTTCTTTAAAGATGATGGAGAGAGCTTCCTCGAGTTTGTCCGAAGTTGCCAGAACGCTGAGCATGGTTGCC
>JAGMFA010000049.1 GCA_023127875.1 Candidatus Zixiibacteriota bacterium | reverse complement strand
ACCCTGAAGGGGACAAAGGGGGTGAGGTCTTCAAGTTATCGAAATTCCTGCCACCGCTCGCTTAACTCCAAACTCCTGGTATCGCTTTCCCACAGAATTTACATTTACCGTTCTTTAGATTCATCTGAGTGATGCGATAGCCCACTCTTTCAATTACCACCTGCTTGCAGTCAGGACAATAGGTATGCTCTCCTTTGTGACCGGGAACGTTTCCCACATAAACGAAGTTCATTCCTTCCTCTAAGGCGATCTCTCTGGCTCTCTCCAGTGTGGATACTGGAGTGGGAGGAAGATTCTTTAAAAGATACATGGGATGAAAACGAGTAAAATGAAGTGGTACATCCCTACCCAGTTCTTTGATCATCCATTTACACATTCTTCTGATATCGTCAAAATTATCGTTAAGGGTAGGCACTACCAGATAGACCAATTCATACCAAATGTTACTCTGTGCCAGATCCACTAAAGCGTCCATCACAGGTTTCAACTTTCCACTGCAAATATCCTGATAGAATTCTTCGGTGAAAGCCTTGAAGTCCACTTTTATGGCATCCACCTCTCTTATAAGTTCCAGCCAGGGATCATGATTTATATACCCGGCGGTTATCACCACGCTTTTGATCCCCCTTCTTTTTCCGGCAATGGCGCAATCCAGCATGTATTCATAGAATACTACCGGCTCAGAATAGGTATAGGCAATGGATCTACTTCCACTCTCCTGGGCATAGGAAGCCACCTCCTCCGGGGGAAGATGGTAAGCTTGCACCTGTTCAGGCCTGACCTGAGAGATCTCCCAGTTCTGGCAGAACTTGCAATTTATATTACAACCTGCGGTGGCGATGGAAAAAGCTTTAGTCCCCGGAAGAAAATGAAAGAGAGGTTTTTTTTCAATGGGGTCGACATGCGCTGAACAAGGGTAAGAATGAACCAGGGTGTAGTAGATTCCATTCTGATTCTCTCTACAGCCGCAATATCCCCTCTCCCGATCCCCCACCTTACATTTTCGGGGACAGAGCTCACATTCTATCTCTTTATGCTCAAGTTTTTTATAATATTTCGCCTCCACATGGGAAAGGCCAGCTTGGGTGGGCGAGGCAGAAGCATTTTGGGATAAATTAAGAAGAGACTCCCCAGGTAAAATTTGCGGAAACATTGCCCCTCCAGCCGCGCACAAAGAACATTTCAAAAACCGTCTTCGATCAAGCTTGCTCATGATTTTGTTCCTCTACATACTTGAAGCCCACCTGTTGGTCAGGGGTACCCTTCAGGGTGAATCCCTTCAGGATGAACCCTTACCCCTGACCTTGATTCGCATCGGGGTAAGGTACCCCGATGCAACATATCTCAGATCACCGTCTCCACCAGATATATCTGGTCTGAGCTTGCTTTTCCCAGCTTATGCTCTTTATCTGCCGCAGTAAAGATATGTTTTGGCTTTCTGCCCGCCTTCTCCAAGCTGGGGAGACCACGTTTTCGTCTGATTCTATCTATGATTTGATATCCCACGAAATCAACCGCCACCGGATCATGCCCCAGGATTATTCCCCCAAAATTCTCCGCCCACTGAGGATGGTATGATGGTCCTCCATTATATTGAACCCGCAAGGCATCACAGACCACCAGACATTGTTGTTTTTTTATCAGGGGCACTGTATTTAGATCGGCGATATACGGATCACATTCATCATCATGATATTTGTTCGGATTATGAATGGCGCCGAAAAAGTTTTTCAAAGAGCAGGTCACACCGGAAAGGTTGTGATCCTTCAGCACCGGAAGATTCAACTGCACATTGGTCAATTTCTCCATCACCCGGCTCAGCAAACTGCCGATGCTCATGTGGTCGATTAAGCTACGAGAATAACCTACACCCTGAGTATCTGTGCCAAAACAAAGAAAATCATCACCTTTGACATTTAAAGGGAATCCCACCTCTTTGAGCTCATGGGACGATCTGTCCCAGATAATAATATTTTTAGCTTTGACATCGATTCTTTTTAATAAGCTGGCAACAACTAAAGCCAATTCCGGGTGGGTGGAAGCCATACGTCCTGCCAGACAGTTAACCTTCAAGCCCACCCGATCTTTGGGCGAAAAAAAATGTCTTAGCGCATCTTCAGGCTTAGATTCAGAGGTAAGTTGGCAAATCCCCCGCTTTACCATCCGGGACAGAAGCTCCTTATCCACCTTCCCGGAAGAACTGATCACACCCGAACTTTTGACTACTACCACTCTCGATTTGCTCAAGGCTTCCCCTTCTGGAGAATGTTCCCAAGCCAGTTCTCAATCAAAAGCTGATATGAATAACTCATCTATCTTTTCATACGAAATACGACCTGTGAATTGAGTCTATTGGGCAACCCTGTCATCTATCACTATCCCATCATCTTCCGTTGGTCACGGACGAAGGCGTCCGTGAAGAATAAGAAGAATTAACCTTTTTTCCGTTAGAAACTAAAATCTTTTATTGTTGCGTCAGGAGCTTCTCCTGACGCTCGGACCATGTCAGGACTAGGTCCTGACAAAACTTTAAATTGTAACCTCACCCACCAATCCCCCTCTCCCCCGCCTCCCGCGGGATTTCCAACATTTTATGGAGAGGGGGACACAGAGGGTGAGGTAAAAAACAAACTCTATGTTGCTTTCTGACGCAAGCACAAGTTACTCTCTGCCAGCCACTTCAAGGGGGATAGTTAACCTTCAACTTTAAACTTTCAACGCCTTTCAACCCCTTTTTCAGTTATATACGCGGTGACCAGTTCCGCTGGAGTAACATCAAAAGCTGGAGAGTAAACTTTAGTTACTAAAGGCGCGGTTCTTCTGCCAAAACAATCAGTCACCTCCTCAGGTGATCGTTCCTCTATTTTTATTTTATCACCATCGGAAATAGCCAGATCAAAGCTGGAGCTGGGTGCGGCTACGTAAAAGGGAATTTTGTGAAAGTGAGCTAAGACTGCCAGGTTATATGTTCCGATCTTGTTTGCCACATCCCCATTGGACGCCACCCTATCAGCACCCACGATCACGCAATCTATTTTCTTATTTTTCATCACAAACGCGGCGGTGTTGTCACATATGAGGGTGACGTCAATTCCCTGCTGTTGAAGCTCCCACACGGTTAATCTCGCCCCTTGCAGCACTGGTCGGGTTTCATCAGCATAAACTGAAATTTTCTTTCCCTGCCAAGAGGCAGTATAGATTATTCCCAGAGCGGTTCCAATTCCTCCAGTGGCTAACGCTCCAGCATTACAATGTGTCAGAATCGTATCACCATCTTTTAGTAAACTCGCCCCGAACTCTCCAATTTTTTCACACATCAATCTATCTTCCTGATGAATTAGGATCGCCTCTTGAAGAAGAAGCTCACTTATCTTTTCGGAATCCTCATTCTTGTTCTTTTCTGCTACCCTTCTCATTCTCCTCAAAGCCCAAAAGAGATTGACTGCGGTGGGACGGGTGCCAGCTAAGGTGGAAATGACCTGGTTCAATCTATCTTCATATTCTTTCCGACTTTGAAAACTTTGTCCGCAGGATCCTGGGGATTTGCGCATACCAACCACTACCCCAAAGGCGGCGGCGATGCCGATAGCCGGAGCTCCCCTAACTTTCAAATCCCTTATTGCTGTGGCGACTTCATCCAGGCTATCACAGTCCAGGTACACTACCTCTTCTGGGAGCCTGGTCTGATCCAGAATTCTCAAATGATCGCCTGCCCATTCCAGGGTTTTAAATTTGAGTTTATTGGATGCCGACATGCCTCTCTCCTCTCTTTTTTGAGGAAAGTTCTCAACTCTGGTTTAAGGGGACAAACTTTCGCTTAAAGCCTGTTTTACTAAGATGACAACTACTCTCCGAGTATCTGCACTACAATCTGCCTTTGTCTTCTGCGATTATCGAAATCTATCAAGATGATCTGTTGCCAGGTCCCCAAAATCATCTCACCATTCACAAACGGAACTGTGAAAAAGGACTTAACTAAAGCCGCCCTCACGTGAGCATAACCATTCCCATCTCCCCAGGTGAGATTATGGTGATACTCGGCTCCCTTGGGGATCAGCTTTTCAAAGAGGGCTGGCAGATCCTTAAGCAGTCCCGGCTCATATTCTGTGGTGGTGATGCCAGCAGTGGAACCCGGCACAAACACCGTTAAGATCCCATTCAAAAGCTGCGCCTCTTTTAAGGCGTTACTCACCTTTGCGGTGATGTCTATAATGTCGGTATCCCCCTTTGTTTTGACTGAAAAAGATTTGGTTATCACGCTCATTTGATTGGCACTCTACAAGAATAAAGGTTGTTGTATCCCACAGTTTCAGTTGAGATTAAGAAATCAAAAACAGACCAAAAGTCAAGTAAAATGAATAGACAACAGTTCTCCAACGTTTAACAAAAGAAGCATCATCTTTCTGTTGCGGACATTCCATAGATTTTACGTAACAGCGGATATCGAACCTTACCAGTAAAGATCAGTTTATGGGGCAGATTCTTCTTGCCCATATAGAAAATATCATTATTGCTCTTGGACGGATGTTATCATCCGTCTTCCCTTCCGGCTGGATGATAACATCCAGCCGGAGCACTATTCAAGCTCAGTTTATTAAGCAGATTCTTCTTGCTCTTACAGAAAACTTCATTATATTATAGATGGGTTTGTGCTTTCTTACAAGGTTAAAACACAAGGAGATAATTTGAAGAAGCTCTTGGTCTTTTTGGGTCTTTGTTGCTCCGTGTTTTACGTTTCAGCTTGGGCTCAACCCGACTATCTGATCAAGATTGATGGGATAAACCAGGCAACTATGGATCAGATAAAAAATACCGAAATCGAAGTATATGCCAAAACCGCAGATTTCTGGGTTGGGGGCGCAGGCAAAGAAGATTTGGAATTTTTAACAAAACAAAGAGTGATTTTTCAGATATTGGATCAAGAGGCAGATATGGGTGAGTATTACTTGGTCTGGACAAAACCCTCTGGGGCGATACGTTCACAACTGCAAAAGGTAAAGGATAGATCCCGCCTCTTGTTTACAGACGAAGATGTTGCTGTGGTAGGGGGGAATCCTAAAAAGATTGAGGAATTGGCATCTTTAGGGTTTCGCTTAAGAAAGATACACAAAAGACCCCTGCCTTTAGAACCAAAAACGTATATTCCCTCGTATCTGGAATCTCTCTCCCCGGAGTATGATCCCTTAATAGACAGTATAGTAAACAAAGTCAACCCGGCTCAACTCCTTTCCTGGGTCGATGAGCTTACTGGTGAAGATATCGTTTTAATTGGGGGAGTCGAGGACTCTATTAAAACAAGGTATTCTTGGAGCGATGGGGTTTTTAAAGCCGCCTATTATCTTAAAGAGAGGTTTGAGGAGATGGATCTTTCGGCTGAGTTTGATACTTTTCAGGTTGGGGCACCTACAGCTTATCTTTTTGATATTGCCTGCGGCCCAGATGGTCAAAAGGCTTGGTCAGTTAGTCTCGGCGGGGGAATCATCAAGACTACCGATGGAGGAAATTATTGGAGTCTGGTTGAAGGGACTGATAGTTTGACTCTGTGGGACATCTGCCGGGTAGATGATGACACCATGTGGTCGGTAGGAAAGAGAGGTATTATTATCAGATCCACTGATGGTGGGGATACCTGGGAGAGCAAAAGCAAACCCGAATTCAGTGGATTAGATTTCAGGGGAAGCTACTTCGAAGATGCAGGCTGTGGATGGGTAGTTGGAGATGAAAAAGTTCTGTTCACCTCAGACGGAGGTGCCAACTGGATCGAGCAAGCGCAGGTGGTCGGTGTCAATTTATATAGCATAGACTTTGCAGATACCTCCCGAGGATGGATAGTGGGAGAGAATGGAACTATTCTGCATACCACCGACCGCGGGACAAACTGGAATCCCCAGACCAGCAGCACCTCTACTCGTCTCAGGAGTGTAGATTTTGTTGATCTTCTGAATGGTTGGGCGGTTGGAGAGGATGGATGGGCTATCTATACCACCAACGGAGGGCTAAATTGGAATCGAAAAACCCTTCCTACCTCAAACGATCTTAACTGTGTGGACTTTGTCGATAGTCTGCACGGATGGATGGTTGGACTGGACGGAAGCATTTTCTATACATCCGATCTGGGAGTCAACTGGGCCTCCCAGCCATCTGGGAGCTATTACCTTTTTGGCGTCAATTTTGCCGATACTTTAACCGGCTGGGCAACCGGCCTTGATGATATAATCAAGACCACCAACGGAGGCCAGAGCTGGTTTTCCCAATATGATCATCTGGAATATCCACACCTTTTGAATGTGGTTGGCACAATTGATGGTTGGTGTTATCCCGGCAGACAGTTTTTAATCACCGGGCACTACGATGACATCTCTGAAGATCCCTATAATTGGGCTCCGGGGGCAGATGACAATGCCTCAAGCGTAGTCTCCCTTCTAAGTGCTGCTTCTATTTTGAAAGATTATGCATTGGCTAACACGGTGAAATTCGTAGCATTCTCAGGTGAGGAACAGGGACTTTTGGGTTCAGCTGCATATGCTGAGGAGGCTTACAATCGAGGAGATACCATTCTCGGAGTTATAAACTGTGACATGATTGCCTACGATGGTAACGGCGATGGAGTAATGGAGGTGCACAGTGGCCTTCCTGAAGAAAATCAAGCTTTAGCTGATATCTTCATTGGAGCTATTTCAGATTATGGATTAAACTTGGTCCCCCAGAAGATAACCGAGGGTGCCTCCCACAGCTCTGATCACGCCTCATTCTGGAGTTATGGATTCCCGGCTATCTTGGGACATGAAGACTACCAAGATTGGAATCCTCACATGCACACAACCCAGGATCGGGTATCTACCTTCGATAGCACTTATTATCTTGAGTTTGTGAAGGCAGCACTTGCCAGCATAGCGATTTTAGGAGACCCTTTCATTTTTGGTGACGCCAGTGGAGATGGTCTAATAGACCTTGGCGACGTCGTGTATTTGGTTAACTATCTGTATAAAACTGGTCCTGCTCCTGAACCGTTACAGGCTGGAGATGCCAATTGCGACATTGTGGTTGACCTGGGGGACGTAATCTATCTGATAAATTATCTGTTCAAGGGTGGCCTTCCTCCAAGCTGTTAATCCCCATCTGTCAACCTATTCTGTTGGACATGAAGAGGCATCTGCTTCAACGGAGCTGGGGCTTTTCTTCTGAAAAAATCATTCAGTGGGTCTTAGGACGAGGTGAGGTGTAAATCGGACTATTCTCATATAATCTCACAAAGAGAAAAATTTTGTTGATTTTTCGTAAATACACTTTTATTTATAAGTAGCATCAGGTAGGCAGGAGAATCTTAAAAAACGGAAAGGTAAACTGTGAACATACGGTTTTCCAAAAATAAGGACGCTCCCTTTGTGGGAAGAGAAAATGAGCTGAAACTTCTGGAGGGGTTTTTCGATTCCATTTTGGAGAATCAGGGAAGTTTCGTGTTGATTGAAGGGGAGACCGGAATAGGTAAAACCAGACTGGTGGAACAATTTCTGGATCGGATAGAGCCCCGGGGAGCTATGGTGGTCCGGGGACATGGATACCACAAGGAGATCTCACCTTACCGGCTTTTTTCAGAGATGCTTCGTAACTACTTTTTCTCCATTAATTACGACACCCGATATTTGGCACCTCTTTTAGATAATTTAACTATTGCCCTCCTGAAGAAGATAGTTCCCGAACTTGAGGAATACATTCCCTTTGATATATCTCGTATCACCACCCCTCCCCTGTCACCCAGAGAGGAGAAGCAGAGATTTTATGACACGCTTTTGCTTTTCTTTCTAAAGCTTTCCCATCGTTATCCTCTGATCTTAGGCATTGAGGATCTTCACTGGTTGGAGCCGGATACCTTAGAACTTTTGAGATGTCTGATCACCAATTTCAGGAAATCTCCCATCTTAGTGGTCGCCACCAGCCGGGGCACGGAATTAGGCTCTTTCACCGAGGGCTGGCTTGGCAATCTGGAGGATCAGAGGTTAGTCCATAGATTGAAGCTTTCCACTCTGTCCCCAGAAGAGGTAAAAAATCTGGTGGAAGCCTTCTTCAACCAGAAATTGACCCAAAACTTCTTTAAGTGGCTTCTAGATTATACTGCAGGCAATCCTTTATTCATAAACGAAACCCTAAGATCGGGAATGGAGCAGGATGTCTTCTTTTTCGATCCGGTTGAATCCCGCTGGGAGATCAAAGAGGAATACCGGGAAAGAATCTTAGATCCTGCTACCCTGCAGAACGTGATCGAACGAAGACTAAGGGGACTGGATAAATTATCCCAAAAAGTGCTATCGCTTGCTTCAGTGATAGGTGACAGATTCGATCTTGAAACCTTACAAAAACTTCTAACCAGCTCTCCCATTCAATTAAGAAGAATCGTAGGAGACCTGATTGTAAAAAACTTAATACAGAAGATTTCAGATGAGGAAAAAGAAAAGGCGATTTATCGTTTTACCCATCACATCGTGCGTCTTCATATCTATCAGAGTCTTAGCCCGGAAGTCAGAGAGAGAACTCATCAAAAGATAGCAACCATTCTGGGGAAGGATAAAGGAAAGGTTAAACTTTCGCAAAAAGTGGAGGATTTAGCTTATCATTTCAGCCGAGGGAGAAAAGATCGAAGCTCTTTGAGAAAAAGCATAAATTATTTGATTCAGGCAGGGCAGAAGATGCAGAAGCAATACTCTGAAGGAAAAGCAGAGCAATACCTTCTCCAAGCACTGGAGCTTCTCAAGGGTATCCCTGCCTCCAAAGAGAAACATGCGAAGTTGCTCAAACTTCTTGAACTATTAGGTGAAGCTCAGAGCAGAGTAGGCAAATCGGATTCCGCCATACATTCCTACCAGGAAGCTTTGAAGCTGGGAGAAACTCAAAAACTTTTAGACCAGCTTAAGGAAGCTCAGATGTATCGAAAGATCGGTTATGTTTATCATACCATAAGTGACTACTCTAACGCCATCTCTTATTATGAGCTTGCCTTAAAAAAACTGAAAGAGATGTCCTCTGAACCTAAGCGCACGGAGTATATCACCATCTGTAATCTCTTGGGTTTAACTTATATCATGAAGGGAGAACACCAGAAGTGTATTCACTGGTCTGAGAAGGGGATTAGACTCGCCCGCAAGAGAAAACATCTCTCCCTGATAGAAAAGAGCTATAACAATCTTGGTTGGGTGGCTTACAATCAGGGAAATTATGAGAAGGCTATTGAGTATTTTAATCGATGTCTGGAAATCCAACAGAAAGTTCAGGATAAGTCAAGGCTATCCGCTTTGAAGATCAATCTGGGAGTGATTCATCTTAACCTGGGACAGTACGACAAAGCTGAGGATTACTACTATAAAGCATTGAATGTAGCTCAGGAGATGGCCAATCTCTCCTGGAAAGGCTTCATCTATAATAACTTAGGGGTGCTATATAGGGATAGAGGGGAATGGGAGAAGGCACTCGGTTTTCTTGAAAAGAGTTTGATGATCAGAGAGCAGTACGGGGACCGGCGCGGAATGGTATCGGCTCTTGACAACTTAGGGATGATTTTTTTATCCCAGGGTCAGATGGATAAAGCTTTGGATTATGTGAACCAGAGTTTTACCATCTGCCAGAAGATAGGGGCTAAAGATATTCTGTCGGAGATTCAAACAGATCTGGGATTGACCCATTTTAAACTTGGCCATCATGAAAAAGGGCTAAATTTAGTCAAGGAAGCTTTGGATTTGGCTACCAAACAGTCTTCCAAACGAGACATAGGAATTTCAAAAAGAACTTTAGGACAATTCTACCTTTCCCTTAAGGAATGGGAGAACGCAGAAAGACTACTGCAGGAGAGTAAAATCATCTTTGAGGAATTAGGCTCTTCTTTCCAATTGGCGCAAACACAGGGAAGTCTGGGGCTCTGTCTGGCACAGATGGCCATCTCAGAAAAACCAAAAGAAAGGGAAGTTCTATTTCAAAGAGGTATTGATGCCTTAAACCAGACTATAAAGATATTTACCGCGCTTAATTTTGAAAAGAGACTGATCTTTTTAAAAGAGAAAATAAGGGATAGTCGTCTGGAATCAGAATTGGAGTCTGTCCTAAGGGAAATAGAACAGAAAACCACTCATATGAAGGTAAAAAGAGAAGCTGAGAAACAGCCGGAATCCCCCGTCCCGGTGGGGATAAGTGGCGATTATATAGATCATCTACGTATCTACTGCTTTGGAAGGCTCAGGGTATATCGACCATATGAAACCGAAGAGATTTCAGCGAAGGAGTGGGGATCGGTCAAAGCCAAGCAGATTCTGATTTATCTGGTGGTGAACGATCCCAAAAAGATCGGGGTCACCCGGGATAAGCTGGTGGATGCCATCTGGCCAGAAATCGATCCTCAAAGTCTGGGCAATACCTTCCACGTGACCCTTTCTCATCTCAGAAAAACCATGGAGAAGGAGAAAGGAGAATATCTCACCTCCCAGGCCGGGGTCTATCGATTAAACTGGGAGGGTAAGATCTGGTCTGATGTTAGTGAATTTTTGTCCCACCTGGACAATACCCTTCGCTTCCAGAAAGAGGAGAAGTTTCATCTGATGGACTCAGAATACCAGAAGGCGGCAGAGCTTTATTCTTTCAATCTGTTAGAAGATTTCTATGAACGCTGGGTAGAGGAAGCCCGGGATGAATACAGAGAAAAGTATAACATCGTGTTCCGGAGACTGGCTCAATCAACCTGGGAAAAGTGCGATTATGAAAACTGCATCCGTTACCTTCAGTCTTTGCTTTTATCTGACCCCACGGATGAGGAGGCACACCGCATGATAATGCTCTCCTACGCCCTTCTGGGAAGTCGCACCGCCGCCATACGACAGTTCAAAGTATGTGAAGAGAACCTGAGAAGATATCTTGAGATCGAACCCGAGCCAGAAACTGCAAATCTACACAAGAAAATCAAGCATGGGAATCCCAAAGACTATAGAAAACTGCTGAGTCTGGTCGGATAGATTAAACTGAGTTTTCCTTGCCTTCATTTAACATGAGATAAGCTTAACATAATAAAGGATGAGATTGTCGATTTTTGATTTACTCACTTTTCCCTTCATTTTTCAAATGTAGCGGAAAGCTTTAGCTTTCTACGTAGGGAAACAAGATAAAATTTCTTTTTAAAAAAAGAGAGTGGATCATGAAGATCGTAACTTACAGAGAATTAGAACCCAAGGAAGATTTCATGATGTTGATGGATATTGCCTTCTGGTGGCCCATCTCACCAAAAGCAATGGAAGAAAGGATAGCCAAAGACACAAGGCTGAAAAACAGCCCGGTTGGTTTCTGCGCGGTGGAGGATGACCGACTGGTAGGCTTCGTCGGAGTGATGGATATTCCGACCAGAACTGTCCAAGGCAAAGTGGAGCTAATCGGAGGTGTCTGGGCAGTGGCAACCAATCCCGGTTTTGCACGGCAGGGAATCAGCAAGACACTTATGGAAAAGGCTCACGACTATTTCCGCTCACAGAATTACCGCTTCTCCTTCCTCTGCACCGGCCGCACCATAATCGCCTATGCCTTCTACCGGAAACTGGGATATAAGGAAGTTGAGGCTGTCAATCGAGTCAAAGGCGTTTTCAAGGTTTTGGACAAGACAGAATCTGGCGGGAAAAACGTCAGCCCCACCATCAATCCTGAGAAAATCTATCGGCTCTACCAGAAGTCCGTGGAAGGTAAGACCGGATTTGTGGTCAGACAAAAAGATTTTGTCACTATGTATGCCAAGCGCAAAAGATTTGACGAGCAAAGATCGATCTTCAAGCAGAACGGTTACGCTTTGCTGACGGAGACCCAAAACGTGACAAAGGTGCAGGAATTAGTGGCGTTCGATCAGACTACTTACGAGGAGCTCATTAATGAGATCGAACAGGCTGCCAAAAGTGCTGTGATTAACCATGTGGTTACAGACGAATGGCTTCTCGGCATGTATAAATCGAAAGGATATCGGGTTCAAAAAGGAGGACACGGCGTGTTGATGGTGAAGAACCTAACAGACGCCGAGATTGACCAAGTCTACGGCAAATCCTTTTACTTGGGGATACTTGATTGGTTCTAAGGTTTCGTTTCGCCACATGTTGGGGTGGGGGTCCAACCCCCACCCCAACAGAGAGGGTTTCCCTCTCCCCCCTTGCAGGTTGTGTCATAATTACCTTTAGTGAGCAACCATATAGGATATATTGTAGTTGCCCAATTCATTGGGCGCTCTATGTTGTGCCTGATAAATCAGGCAACTACATTGCGACACAGCCTCTTGGGGAGAGGGACAGGGAGGGGAGATAAAGACTAAGATTCTTCCCTCCGCCAAAGGCGGGGTTAGAATGACAGATAGGGAAACCTACATGGTAAAGCATTTTGTCATTCTGAGGGAGCTTAAGCGACCGAAGAATCTATAAAAGTCTTCCCCTGCCAAAGACGGGACAGAATAACAGGAAGAATTGTAGTTGCCCAATTTATTGGGCGCCTTTTAGCCCGATCACCCCCGGTGGCGGGGTGTATGATTTGTATTTGGTCTCTACAATAATTTTTTATGCACACTTGACTTAAAAACTCATTTAGGCTATATTTGACCAAAGTTTTTGACCTTTGAATTAAAAACTAAGATGATGAAACCCGTAAAAATCCATCCTTTAGCCAAGATAGTTCTGAGTTGGTTCAGCCGGCTTCGTTTTAAGCCTGAGGCTTTCACCTTCACTCAGAAAGTGACGGAGTCTCAAAGCGTGCTTATATGTATGCCCTCGGATATAGACCGCTTTGCCATGGCCAGAGATCTTCTCTCCACCTTTGTGGATATCTTCCAGCATAAACGAATTTTTGTTCTTCTCCCCTTTCTGGGAGCAAAGGAGTACCTTTCCAGCTCCACCAGATACGGGGTGATCTCGGCTCAAAAAGAGGATCTGAACATCTTTTCCCTTCCCAGAAAAAAATTCATCCAGAAATTGAAGGAACATCGGTTTGATATCTCGCTTAATCTGGATTTAGAGGATGGGTTCTTTAATTGTTATCTTTGTCTTAAGTGCAGGGTCCCTTTGCGTATAGGAGCTAAGAGGAAAAATGCTTTTCCCCTTTATAATATTCAGTTGGCGGTCACCAAAGATAGATTGGGCTCCAGAGAGGTATATGAAGGAATGGCCAAGACGCTAAAAACTTTGTTCTCTGAGAGCGAAAAAACAATACCCGATTCTATTTAAACTCATGGAAGGAGCATATGCTCGTATGAGTGCATACGCA
>JAGMFA010000048.1 GCA_023127875.1 Candidatus Zixiibacteriota bacterium | reverse complement strand
ACAATTATATGCTCCCCTTAGTAACGGCATAATATTTGATAATTTCAGTGATATGTTATATACCACCCTCAAGGTAAAATATGAACTCTTTGCTGATCGGGTGGGGGTTCAACCCCCGCCCGAACCAAGAGAATTACCTCGCACCTTTTCAGTGATTGTCATAAATTATGCCGTTTGATATAATACAAATGCAAGAAATGCGTATGCATCTTCGATAAATTTACATACCCCTCACCCTAACCCTGCGAAGCTCGTCCCGTAAAGTGCGGGACGCACATTCATACGAATTATGTCAATTTATTTAATTCGTTTGCTATAAATGCTAAGATACGATCATGAAAAAGTCCAGAATCAAAAAATGTAGCGTTCGAGCTTGCCCTGAACCGTATGGTTCAGGGCAAACTCAGCCTTTCATTCTCTTTTTGGGAACTCAAGGGTTTTCCGGAATCTTGGAAGAGGAGTTTTCAAAGATCTTTTCAAATTACTGGCTTACGGGAACCAACTTTTCTTGATATATTACCGACCTGTTTTTGCCTGTGCTTTTGGCTTTTAAAAGAGCCATATCAGCAGAATAGATGAGACGATCCACCGAGCGGGCATCATAAGGATATATAGCCCCACCCAGGCTTACGGTGATATTGTGCTCGTGTCCTACGGATCCTGCGGACTTTAAATGGTCGTCCTTGAAGGGAAAATTCATGATGTTTTTGCGGAGTCTTTCTGCAAACTTCAAACACTCCTCCTGATCGGACTCCGGCATGATCACACAAAATTCCTCCCCTCCATATCGAGAGATTACATCAATTGACCTAACCGTGCGGAAAACAAGTTCACCCAATTGCTTGAGCAGTTGATCCCCGGCCTGATGTCCGTAGGTATCGTTGTAAATTTTGAAATCATCAATGTCGAAGATGACCAAAGCCAATTTTCTGCCAAACCTTTTTGCTCGGAATATCTCTTCGGTCAGTCGCTTATAAAAGTAACGATAATTATAAAGCCCGGTGATGCCGTCGGTGTAAGAAAGCTCTTCAATGCTTTTAAATTGTCTTATATTTTTGTAAGTGACCACAGCCATGTTGACCAGAATCGCCAGAATATCTAAATCTATCTGCCGATATTTAGCGCCATCTGTCTTTTCGCCCAAAAAGATTATCCCGAAGCTGTTACGGTCAAAGGTAAGCTTAGCCCCGATCTGAAAGCCAGAATCAAGAAGAGCCTTAAGGAGTTTATCCTCACGGGAGATCCTTTGCATGGTGTAAAGACGCCAGATTTGCGTCTCATTTTTGATCCAATTATACAAAGCTTTCCCCTTTTCCATTCTTAGCTCGGAGATGCTTTCTTTCCCGAATAGATCTGAGGTATGGGCGCCATAAAAGTACTTTCCCACGATGTCTCCGTTTTCCTTAACAGGAAGCATTAAAAACACGGATTTTGCACCCAGATGATCCTGCATCATTCGGGCTAAGACGGAGAAGAGCCTCTCCTTTTCCAGCACGGAGTAGAGGTTTTTGACCAATTCCAAAACCGCATTCAGATCGAAAATTTTTCTCTTAAGATCTCTATTTAAAACGGATAATTCAGCTTTATCCTGCTTTGCATTTGTGTTAACCTTAATTTCAAGCTCTTTAAGTTTGCATGCAAGCTCTTCTTTTTCTAAATTCAGGGCAATCTGATTAAGCACAAAAAGGGGTAATTTTTCGTCTTTGGTGCGTTCAGTGACATCTAAGTTTTCTGACAAAGATTTATCGTCGGATTTTTCTTTAGACTCTACCGACAGCATCACAAATCCCCATAGATCCGATTTGGTGGCCAAAGGAATAAAGCGGTTAAACCGATGTTGTTTATGCAAGGACCTCAAGGAGGTGGGAACCTTCGCTGATTGAAAGAATTCGAGGTACCTTAACTCATCTGCAGACTTCACTTTCGAAATGAATTCGCTGTTGGATTTGATGCGTATTTTGCCCTTCTGTGGGAGAACTACATTATGGGCTAAAACGGTCTGGTACATATTCCCTTTTTTCACAAAAAGTAAAAACTTGTCCGAATTGAAATACTCTCCAAACAAACTGGCGAGAGTGGGTATGATCTCAGGCAATTTATCGCGGACAAAGGGAGCTTTGGAAAACTCCACAGCCAGTTCAGCTAATCTGTTGAACTTCCGACTATCCTGTTTTTGCGCTTCAACTAAGAGTCCACACCTTTGTTGGAGTTTGGAAAAATTCAACAAAAACCATCCCACTAGGAAGAGTATAAATAAGAAAGCGGAGGAGAGTTTAAGATAAATGGAAAAATCAATTAACAGGAGGATGCCAAACAATGCCAGAAAGAAGAAAATTTCAGCCGCAAAAATCAGGTGCTCTTTCCCAAATGTGGTAATTTTAGCCATTGACGCAACCTCGAATGAGCTGAAATTAAAAGATGCTCAAAGGAAAGATAAGCCTTAATTTATTATCGGCTTGGTGGAAGATATATTGATGGAGAAAAGGCAACCTCTCCCCCTTTTGTTCCCTTCAGGGTGAACCCATCTCCACACAGAGGCCCTCTCATAATAGATGGTAAAGGGTGAAGAAGGTCTTTGAACTTGGAATAGAAACAGAATGATATCAACTTTGTTCTGCGAAATTATGTGTTTTATTCACTATAATTATAAAGATGCATATTCGTATGAATGTGCGTATGCACTCATACGAGCTTCGCAGGGTTAGGGTGAGGGGTATGTAAACGAATTTATTGTTTTTGTATTAAAAAGAGTTAAGATGGAAAGCTTACTCAAGCGGTTAAAAAATGGTGAGATACTTGTTGCTGATGGTGCCATGGGCACGATGCTTTTCGACTATGGTCTTAAACCGGGTGAACCTCCGGAATCTTTTAACCTTACACGTTCTGAGGTCTTAGAAGAGATTGCCCGTCTCTATCTGGATGCAGGGGCGGATATAATTCAGACCAATACCTTTGGAGCTTCGCCCCTGAGGCTTTCGCTTTACTCCCTGGATGATAAAACAGAGGAGATAAACAGAAATGCCGTCCTGGCAGTGAGAAAAGTTGTAGGTGATCGTGCCTACATATCGGCATCCTGCGGTCCCAGTGGGAGACTCTTAAAACCATATGGAGATACTGAGCCTGAAGAAATATACAATAGTTTTGTAAGACAGATGAATGCACTCATCAGCGCCGGCGTGGATGCTATATGCGTAGAGACGATGACCGATTTAACAGAAGCAACACTTGCCATCCGTGCGGCAAAAACCGTCTCACCATCAACGCCTGTTATGGCAACCATGACATTTGATCCCACACCCAAAGGATTCTACACGGTAATGGGAACAAGCATAGAAGATGCCGCGCAAGGACTAAAAGAGGCAGGAGCTGATGTCATAGGTTCGAACTGTGGTAACGGCATTGAGAATATGATAAAGATTGCCAAAGAATTCAAAAGATACAGCCAACTTCCAATTATCATCCAATCCAACGCAGGCATTCCGGAAATGCAGGGCGATAAACCTGTCTATCCTGAGACGCCTGAGTTTATGGCAGAGAAAGCAAAAGAACTGGTCTCCTCCGGTGTTTCCATCATCGGGGGCTGTTGCGGAACCACACCAGAGCATGTCAGAGCCATAAGGAAGATGGTTGACCAGCGGAAACAGATTAGATAAAACAGAAGCAAAGGCCAAGGGGGAGTGAAAAAGTAAAATAAATACTTGTTTGTCAACCCCACTCCTAAAGAGTATATTACATAGGGTGTTAGTCGTGTAGGTCAAGCATCCCGTAGGGTGCTTGACAAAAAGAATTGTCAACCATCCTTCGGATAGAATCCTCAGGACAAGCCCTCCAGGCTATGCCTTCAGGATGAACCCTTCGGACGGAGTCCTCAGGACAAGCCCTTCAGGATGGTTGACCTACAAAGCTTTAGATTTTGTTGTCTGATTTAAGGTGAACGGTGATCTCGGGTCCAAGTATCGGGTTCAGGTCATTGCCCCGAGGCGTCAGGACTGCCATCGCGCAATAATCCAGCCTGCTGGAGCGCCAACCTGATTGAGACACCGTTCACCTTTTTTTTGCTGGTCGAGAGAAAGGCTCAGCTCTGTAGTTCAAGCATGCCCTTCTCCCGCTAAAGGCGTCTAGACAGACGCCCCCAGACGGGGGCTCGTCTGAGCCCGTCTGGGCGGGATCAGGATGAATCCTTCGGGGCAAGCCCTCAGGACAAGTCCGTTCACGGTGAATCCGTTACTGTTTTCCTTAATGTCACGGACAAGGTGTGGTGAGTAACGGAGTCCAAATGAACAAGTGGACCTACCGCTATATGTTTACCATTCTCTGATGCATCGTCATTATGACTTGTCATGAAGGAAATGCCGATGCTGGTTAACTTCGGGAGTTCCCATTCCCCAAGCATCAGAAAGACAAAAGCCCCGCCTGTTGGCGGGGCTTTTGATCTTAGTTCTCCCGGTGGGAAGACCACTATGGGTCACAGCACCGAGGGACGTCTCCATTCTTGAACAGGTAGTTAATCAGGAAGACTATATCTCCCAAGTCTATTACACCGTCGCAGTTGACGTCCCCTTCTATGAATGGAACAGGTGGATTTCCTCCCTTGTACAGGAAATTGATCAGGAAGACCACATCACCTATGTCCACCACTCCATCACCATTCGGGATATTGATATCGCCACGATAATCCCATGGGCTGATATGCACGCAATACTCCACTTCGGTGTAGATGGGCGACATTTCATTCCACGGTGCAGTCATAGGCACGAATTCATCCGGCACGTTCTGGGCAAAGAAGTTGTTTATCATCGCGGGATCCCACCACTCTGCATAATCAGGCAGCCACCAGATACCTCCGGGGCTGACAGGTTCTTCTGAGACGAAGTAAATGTCATGTGAGACATTCCCTTCATCGTTATGCACTGTGTCGTCATGCTGACCATGCGGGTGAGAAATAATCGATCCATCGCCCACTCTACCCGGGAAGCCCAACTCTGCGGCATCAATGAACGGATCGGAGAAAGCTATCTTGAACTGTTCTGAGTTCACGCCTGCCACGGTGACGTAGTGTCCGCCAACTCTCCACCACTCTCCGCTTCCCGGAGGATCCTCGAACCAGAAGCCCAGAAGCAGAATCACATCCTCACACTTCTCTACCAGGGATTCAACGTAGGCAAAGGTGGGTCTTGTAGAGTTTCCCCAACATAGAGTATCTGCCAGGGTGTTGCTGAATGGACAAGGAGGAAAATCAGCGCAACCGAGCGCATCCGGAGTTAGATCCACCCCGCAATCTGGAAAAGGAGAAGGCGGCGCCGGTCCGCCATAGAGATAATTAACAAGATAGACACAGTCCGCCATATCCAATGCCCCATCATCATTGACATCGGCGGCGTCATCGCAGGAGAAGGGCCCTCCAGACTGGCATGCGATCACATCAGCATTGTCCACACTCCCATCCTCGTTCACATCCCCTCTTACAAACATCTGCTCTGCGCCATGGAAGTGTTCACTTTCGAGCCAATCCTGAATCCCCGCTTGCATATCCATAACGTTGGTGCCCGTATGATTACAATATCCACTCTGGATTCCATCCGTATCAAAGTACCAGGCTAACCTCTCCACTAACTCACCCCAAGAAGGTACTTGATTGGGTGTTTGCGGTCCCGGAACAAACGGCTGAGGGGTAGATGGGGGTGATCCAATACCAGGGTTCCAACCCGTTGCAGTGTGATTCACATTCCATGGATCGTGGTCATCAAACCCTACCCGAGGCGGATTATTATCAAGATAATCTCTCACCAGCGGGAACATGTCGATTCCGTCTCCGGGGAAGCCTGGAGGAACGTTATACTTGGAGTCGAACCACTTGAAGCAGTTGGCAACGGCACAAGGACCGCAGAAGGTAAACTGATCCTCCTTCATCCAGTTATCCTGCTTCTGATCGATGTCTGGCATACCATTGGGAGCATAATCCTCGTAAGAATCCTTCCAGTGCCAACCCACCTGTTCACGATCAATATGGCAGGTGTCGATGCGGCACACCGGATAGAACAATGTCATTGTGGGATCATGGCAATCCACGAATCCAACGTTATTGGTAGGAGGATAGAAAGTAGTATCTAACTGGATGGTGCAACAGGAGTCACCAAAGAGGGTCAGGGTTCCGAGGTGTCCCTTTCCAGGCACCAAGCAGTCAGAGGGTGGCGTCAACGCTACTGCAGCTACTACAACTTTCTTTGCCAGGGGATCAATATTGACGAACTTTAACCATGTACCCGGCACGACCGAGCCGGCAAACACTTTAGCCACCGTGTTCTCAGACTCTGGCATGGAGTCACAGCATTCCGGGCTGCCCTCATAGCTTAGCGGCACCACAATGGCCATGAGACTCTCATCATAAGCTATGGTCAAATCAACTGTGACCAGTCCGCCACCTGGGGGAACCAGCATATCTCCGCACTCAACCCATAAGGTGTCACACTCTTTAGGATCCAACTCATCGCACTCTCTTTCACTGGACAGATGAACGAGGGTAGTGCAGTAGGAGGTATCGCAACCATCGGTCAGATCGTGAATAACCAGGTAGGTTTGGCATGCTGTGCAACCATCGGTTTGCCAAGTGATCTGCCAGGTGCCGGATGCGCCTCCGTGCCCTGAAGTTCTAGTTATAGAATACACGCCACAGGAAGGAATAATGTTTATGGAGGCTTGATCCACAATAACGTCTGAGTCTGGATCTGCGCCGGTGATGGTATACTGCACCACATCGTCCACGTAGCCCTCAAGGGAATCGGGCTGGTCGATTGTAGGCGGATGGTTCTCGGCCAAATGACAGTAGGTGGTGCACCAAGAGGTGTTACCCTGATTATCAGTTAGATCAACGATGATTTTGTAGTAGATGGAATCTTCACAGCCAGCAGTCTCCCAGGTAACCTCCCAGGTTCCTTGTGAAGTTCCGTGCCCGGTGAGCCTGGTCACTGAATACGTGCCGCATGAAGGCTCTATGACCAACGAAGCGTCATCCAAGATAGGATCACCATCCGGATCTATGCCGTCAAAGGTGTAGATCACCGTATCGCAAACCTTGTAGCCGTATAATGTATCCGGCTGGATGATCTCCGGCGGATCATTGGGTGGTGGTTCAGCCCGCAACTTCCTAGTAGGCACCAATAAGAACTTACTGGTATCTACCTGCAGAAGATGCGGTCCGAATTGGTCAAAAGTATTCACCGGCAGAGGAAAGGAGCGCTTGGGGAAAATCTCATAGGCCACATAATGGGTGATAGAGTCAAACATTGGCGGCGGCTTATCCTTCAGGGCAGGAGTGAGGAAGTATATGGGCTTAAGAGAATCTATAACCTCAACCGAATCATACAGGCGGTCAAACTGATCCTCCAGAACAAGCGTTCTCTCAAACGCCACCGGGTCTTTTATCCGGTAAGCCTTGTAGTGGTCTAAACTCTCTGGGGAAGGATAGGGCTCCTTGGCAGTAGGCAGCAACAGATACTTCACCGAGTCGATGCGAACAGTGTCGGTCTCAAATTGGTTGCTATATTCTACCTCCAACAAGGTGTCCCGACCATGCGCCCGATACCAGGTCAGATGCTCAAGGCTATCTACGATCTCAAAGCTATCCTTCCTAACCGGGTTAGAGAAGAACTCTATTGTGTCCAAAATGAGGCTATCTGACATAAACTGGTCTTGGACAAAGACAATCTCCCAGAAAGGTTCTGGTTCAATCCGCCAGGTCTTAAAGTGATTCCGCAGAGTGTCAGGAGGTGGCTTGGGGCAGATCATCACCGCATAGTCAACCTCGGTGGCAAGAATTTGCTTCCCGCCTTCGGGTGCTGGCTTGGTGACAGCTCTGAATTCTTCTGGAACGTTTATGCCAGAGAATTTTCCTTTTGGCCAGCTCCACGGATAGTCAATCTCCCACCAAGGATTGCCCGGGCTAGGGAATGGATTGTCCAGTATGCTCTGGTACATATCGTGGGAGACGTAGAGAGGATTATTATGCAGTGTTGGAGGATAGGTTCCAGCCGGTGGATGCGAGGGTGGTCTCACTCTGCCAGGCCAGCCTCCTACTGCCGCATCCCGATCCGGGTCGCTTATGGCGATCTTCAAGGATTCGGAGCATACCCCGGCCATGGTGACGTAGTGTCCACCTTCTCTATACCATATTCCACTTCCCTCGTCATACCACCAGAAACCCAAAAGCAGGATAATATCTTGGCAGACCTTGAGTGAGTCCTCCATTTCGAAGAAGTCAGGCATCTTGAAGGTGGATTCTTTAAAAGCAAATCCATAGTCCTGGAAATATTGCTCCAGTCCCATCTGCATGGTGTCAACGTAGGTTCCCCACACAGGACTTGTATGGAAGTATCTTGCCAGGGTATCGATCAACTGAGGAGGTGTCCATCCGGTAGGCACAGCACCATACCACCACAGGCAGTTAGCTACTGCAGTAGGTCCGCAGTAGCATAGCCATGCATCCTGATTCTGGTCAAAATCAGGCATGCCGCTGGGGGCATCGGTGGTGTCTGGTTTCCAGTACCATAGTGAGTCACTTGGCTTCTCAGACAGATGCACCCAGGTGGTGCAATATCCGACTAAACCATGCTCATCAGTCAAATCATGAATAACCATGTGGGTGTCACAAGGGGTGCAGCCATCGGTATACCAGGTGACCCGCCAGGTGCCGGAGTCACTTCCGTGTCCTGAGATTCTGCCTATCGAATAGTTGCCGCAACCCGGCTGAATATCTATGGAGGCTTCGTCTAAAATGACGTCTCCATCCGGATCTGTACCCGTAATATCATATTCGACAAGAGAGTCCACATAGCCCTCCAGGAAATCGGGCTGACCGATCTCTGGTGGATGATTCGGCACCTCCTTCGGGCAGATCATCACCGCGGCATCCACCTCTACGTGCCAGTACTCGTAATGCTTTGGTGCCTCTTTGGTAAAGGCTCGAAACCTTTCCGGAACGTTCATATTGGCGTATTTATACGCCTCGTAGCAATAATCCGCCAGATCCCATACCTCACTGCCTGGGCTGGGGAATTCGGGATATAAGAGGCTGATATATACGTCATGGGAGACAAATGTTGGGTTGTTGTGTAGCGTGGGTGGGTAGCCTCCCCAGGGTGGATGAGTTGTGGGTCTGACTCTCCCGGGCCACCAGGGATACTGGACAACCCGATCCCGATCCGGATCGGATATGGCTATCTCCTTTTTCTCCGAGTTCACTCCGGCCATGGTCACAAAATGTCCACCTTCTCTGTACCAACCTCCTCCACCACCGGGGCACTCAGGATAGTCGGTGCAACCGAGTGCATCCGGGGTTGGATCCAAGCCGCAATCCGGGAATGGTGGCGGCGGCGGCGGACCCATCAGGTAGAGATAGTTGTAAAGATAGTCACAGTCAAGATTATCGAGCACCCCATCATCATTGACATCTGCAGCATCATCGCAAGAGAAAGGAGGTCCGTTCAAGCATGCGGCGTAATCTTGTATGTTAATTAGCCCATCCTCGTTAACATCGCCTCTGATGAACTCCTGTTCCGTCCCTTCCTCCCACCACCAGAAGCCCAGAAGCAGGATGATGTCCTGACAGACCTTGAGCGAATCCTCCATCTCATAAAAGTCCGGCATCCAGTAGGTGGTCTCCGTTAAGGCAAACCCATAGTCTGCGAAATATTCGTCCAGTCCCATCTGCATGGTGTCGACGTAGGTGCCCCACACAGGACTTGTATGGAAGTATCTTGCCAGAGTATCGATCAACTGGGGAGGAGTCCATCCGGGCGGCACTGCATTAAACCACCACAGGCAGTTAGCCACTGCAGTGGGTCCACAATAGCATGACCATCCGGGCTGATTCTGGTCAAAATCCGGCATGCCGCTGGGCGCCTCGGTGGTATCCGGCTTCCAATACCACCATCCACAGTCGGTCTGCTCCTCTCCACAATAGCCGCTTATCCCCAGCAACACCCATCCGGGAGGGTAGTAAGGATACCAGAAATCATACCACTCATACCAGGCGGGTTGACCCACCCAAACCCATTGATAACAGGTATCAACCACCTGTTCGTCAAAGAGCAAGCTCGGCATCTGTCCCATAGGATAATCGCTCATATACTCCACATTAAAGAAGAAGGGCTTGTCCAGGCAGACGGTATCCTCGAAGATTATTTCCACACTGGTCAACAAATCAGGTAAGGCGATATTGTAAACTTGTGATTTCCAGATTTCGATCCCTGGTCCATCACAGATATCGGGGCACATTACCTCCACGCTGAACCGCAGAGAACAAGCCCCCATCCCCGCAAAATCATAAAGATAGAACTCCACATCGGTTAGCTGGAAAGGATAGTTTGCCGAAAAGCCGCATTCTTCCGGGTCGAAGTAAATGGCTACCTTGTCGCCATACTTCCATTGGTTGTGATAATAAGTGGGAATCCAATCGGTGTAATCTAGGAAGCAATAGTCTTTCGCCCCGGTTACAGACGGAACCTTGACAGGCCCAATCTTGTCAGCCGGAATGGGAATAGGCTTCATCACCGCCGATTTTTGGGCAGTTGCCAGAGAAAAGCTGAACAAGATCAGAGCCACAATGCCCAGAATAAGTATTACTCTTTTGTTCATTTTTTCCACTCCTTGAAGTTTAAGAGTTGAAAAGGGAACGACCCTAACTGATGAATTCAGCCTGAATTCACCATTAAGGCTGAACATGAAATGAAAAAGATACTGCAAAAATCACCTCCCTTGGCCCAATTAAGGTAATCTCACTGTTTTCCTAAATATTTGGATTTAACCCCCGATCAGCAAAAGATATCTCACCTCCTTTTTTAGATCGGGTAAAGTTTGTTTTACTTAATATTTTTTGAGATGCTCTTCTTCCCAGCCGGATAGACTAAATCGAATCTTTTAAGAGAAATCTTATTCCTCCCGAACTCTGGACGGCCACGAATTCAAAAATTGTTAGCCTGTCCTCCAAGAACTTGAAAAGAAGTGCTCTGCCATTTGTCCAACTTATAGAATACTAAATTTGTCCCCTTCCGATAAATAAAATAATCCATTTATCTTCTTTGTCAAGTAAAAAATCAAAGAATTCGTAACAACAGATACAAATTCTACACTTTCTATGAAGCCATTATTTTTGTTTCTATTGGAGTCAAGATACCTGCCACCGATCCGCAGGACCCAGAATTCGGACTTAAGAATTTTAGGTTGGCAGGTGCTTCCCCAAATTGAGATAAAACCTTTGGTATCCCCACCATTAGATTTGCTTTCCCCGGGTGAGAAACATCACATTGCAGTCCAGAACCCAATCTAAGTTAGGTTCTGGACTGCTTTACCCTGTACAAATCAGGTAGTTCATGCCCCGGTAGACTGGGCATCCTGCCAGCCGTATCTTAGCAGGAATACCTTAAGTAAAACACAAAAATTTTGCTCAACTCTAACTTTATTGTTTTTCCCAATCAGTCACTAAACTTAATATAATCGGAAAACTTAAGGAAACTATTAAAAAATCAGGACAAGGCTTGTCCGAAATCAACCACATTAACCCCTTCATAGAAAGGAGGTTAGCTTTGAAGGCAGGATAAATTTGTGGCAGGAACTAATTTTTTTGTCTAATTTGAGGGGAAAATGGGGCTGAAAATTCGATCAGGCAGGAGCCCCCTTCTATTACGGGCTAACTGACGAATATCAACACATCGTAGAGTTTCTGCTATAACTGTCTATACTGATCTTCCTACAAATTTGATACCCAAACGGGCAAAATATCAACCCAAAGGCATCAATTATCCTACTGCCAAAGAAACATTGTTTGTCCACCACGACTCTAAACTGATTGGTAAATTTGATTATCCGTTACCAAAAACATCTATTGATTTATCAGAAATCGATCTGTAAACTATACGATGTCTGTATATTTGACAATTAGCCTATAAAGAACATGTAGCGGTGGGTAGCACAGCCAGGGTAGTCACTGCTGTGAAAGTGGCTCCCCGCCAACGGCGGGGTAACAGATGATCGGGTGTCACCTGATCTAAACCCATTTTTTCTATCCCCTTAATTTATTTCATCTGTTGGGAATCTGCTCCCATCTGTTGGAAATCCAACCGGAAGATTAAAGGCAAGGCAAAGGAGGCTTTTTTCGTTTATACGAAAAGAGGTTAAACCCATCGAAGCGTGTATCAAAGGGAACCCACCACCCATCAAATTCCTCTTGCTTTCCCTCATTTTTTTGTTAAGTTTCATCCGGAAATTATAAAATTAAAAAGCTTTTGAACAAAAATTAAAATCTAATTATGTCTTCAAAACCAATCATCGGAATCACCATGGGGGATCCGGCCGGCATTGGTCCTGAAGTAGTGGTCAAGGCGGTGACAGATAAGAAAGTCACGCAGGTTTGCCATCCCTTGATATTTGGCTCTTACCACATAATCTTTTCTGCCGCCAAGAAATTTTTAAAAAAAACAACCATAAGAAAAATCGTGTGGCCGGAAGATGTCAGAGATTCTAAAGATAGCCTAAATGTGCTTGCCTGCACTAAATTGGATCATTCAAGAATAAAAACAGGTAAAATCACAAAACTATCTGGACGGATGGCGGCGGATTCGGTCTTTTGTGCCACCCAATTCGCCCTCTCCGATCAGATAGACGCTATGGTGACCGCACCCCTATCTAAAAAAGGTCTTCATCTATCTGGATATGATTTTCCCGGACATACCGAACTTTTGGCTTATCTTACCGCTACGCGGAATTATGCGATGATGTTCGTCTCTGTCCACGATCTACTGTCGACTGTGGACCGTCGACCGTCGACTGAAAAATACAAGTTGGTTTTGGTCACCACTCATCTGCCTCTCTCTGAGGTTGCCAGAATCATCTCTAAAAAGAAGATTTTAGAAAAATTAATGGTAACTCAAGAAGCTCTAAAAAAATATTTTGGCGCAAAAAAGCCAAAGATCGGGGTATGCGCTCTAAATCCCCATTGTGGGGAGGAGGGAATTTTGGGATCAGAGGAGAAGAAAATTATCATTCCAGCAATCAAAGCCGCACAAAAGATACGAATAAAAGCTTATGGACCATTTTCATCCGATACCATCTTTTCTCCCAAAATCGCAGTCGGCTTTGATTGCATCCTTGCCATGTATCATGATCAAGGGCTGATCCCTTTAAAGATGAGAGGATTGGGAGAAGCAGTCAATGTCACCATCGGTTTGCCCATAATTCGCACCTCTCCTGATTTTGGGACCGCCCTGGATATTGCAGGGAAAGGAAAGGCTGATCCAAAAGGGATGACAAATGCTATTCTTTTAGCTGCGCAGATGGTGAGGAAAACTAAAGGTAAATGAGCGAGTTTTTCCGCAATTTTTCGTGCCTGGCGGGCACGAGATAGTTACTAAGGGGAGCATATA
>JAGMFA010000047.1 GCA_023127875.1 Candidatus Zixiibacteriota bacterium | reverse complement strand
TATCCTGTGCCATAATCTTCTCAAAAGATTGTTTCACTAAATACCTGCAGCCTTCATTAAAGTGCATCGCAAACATCCTCTTGACTTCTGCTAAGTCAATCACTAAATTGTGCTTCGAGAAATCCAATTGCTTTGCCGACATTAGGTGTCTCCTTCCTTTTAAGGTTTTCTTCATTCACGGAAAGGATACACCTCTTGTCTTTCTAAGCCAAACCCAATTTTACACACTAATCTTTACATCACCAATTACCTTCAATTTTATCTTGACAACTTACTGAAAAAGATTAAATTTATACCAGGGACAGTTTTTACAAAAGGTAAATTTAGGTTCTTTTTATTCAACTTAAGTTTTTGGTGGATGTAAACTTCCTCCAAAATTTCATTTGCTTTTGAAATTTGATAGGTTGTTGATATGAAAGGAAGAAAAACTTCATTCTTTAAGTGACGAACTCATCTCACCACAAGCAGTGAAGCTGAAACGAAAAGCACAAATCCAAATCTTTCACAGGAGGTGTAAGATGCAAAACAAATTTTTCTTCTGGATGGCGGTATTATTTATCCTGCCGATTTTGCCATCCTCAGTCTTGGCTCAGGATCCGGGAATGCCTGACACGGTAAGGTTTAACAGCGGAAATTTGCCAGCTTATCGAGGGCACTCCTGTATCCCGGTCTATTTTACCGCAGATGAGCCGATATTACCCGATGATAGTTTGGTTGGTATAATGATGCCACTTCGGTGGTATCCTTTATCTCCAAATTGTCAGCCATTTTTCTTGGATTCTGTTTCCTGGGTTCACAGTGAACCACCAATTCGGAATGGACAACATTTTGTCAACGTTGATAACCAAAACCAATTTGCTGGAATATCCACTATATTTCAAGGTCTGGGTCCTACTCAGAATGGGATCATATGTGAAATCTGTTTCAGCTACCCTCCTGAGGAGTCGTGCACTAATGAAATTGACACCACTTTCTGGCCACCCGACAATCGGCTCTCCTTCGTAACGAAAGATGGTAGGCAGTTCTTCCCGCAGTTTGTGTCAGGGGAATATCATCTTTCCTCCATGGGCTGGTATTGGAAGCCATCTTATGAGGATTACGCTCCTTCTGGGATGCCGGATTTCGATCAGAAGCAAGATAACTGGTTATATCCTTTCACCGATCAGTGGACCCTTTGTGGTCCCGTAGCTGTTGCCAACTGCTTCTGGTGGTTTGACTCCAAGCACAATGTTCCACCCGGAATGCCAGCAGACGGGTTCGACCAATTTCCTCTGGTCAGGGATTATGAGGATAACCTACCTCCTTACGCTGGATGGGTTCAGGATGACCATGATATGTGGAATGTTAATCACCTTGATACCCCCTGGCCTCCTCCCTGGGCGCCACCACCCCCTACACCCCAGCCTTTTGTGCCCGGCTATCAAAATCCACCTATTCTACCTATGTGGGGTGAGTTAGTGGAGAGATTAGCCTGGTTTATGAACACGGATGATATTCAAGGAACAGGATCGGGTCACATTGGAACCAGAGTGCCTGACATGCAATCTGCCATCGATGAGTGGCTTTCAAGTGAGACCTATGAAAATGGAAGTAGTTTGGCTGACTCTCTGTACGAGGTTACCATTCCACAGCCGACCTTTGCCCAGATAGAGAGCTTGGTGGAGATATCTGAGGATGTGATTTTGCTTCTGGGCTTCTGGTATAATGATGGAGGTTCGGGAGAACAAAAGTTCGTCAGGGGAGATATTGATGCGGATGGGATAAGTCTTACCATATCTGATCTTGCCGCATGCATAAACGGACCCCCTTTCCCTTGCGATGATGCCGCCGATATTAATGATGATGGCATAGTGGATTCGGTTGACTGTGAGGATCTTGCGTACTTTTTCACCTGGGGAATTTTCCCCTGGGGAGATCCATTTGCTCCTCTACCATTCCCGGGTTGCGGCACGGACCCAACTCCGGATGGACTCGGTTGTGCCAGCTTTCCTCCTTGTCCAGGCGATGGAGAGTGGTGGCGAGTCGGGGGACACTATGTCACCGTGGCAGGCGTGAACTCCGAGGACTCTCTTATTGCCATCTCCGATCCATTCGTGGATTGGGCAGAGTTAGGAAATCCGGGTAGGGTGCTTGATGGTTATTTCATTCCACATTCACCTCCGCCACATGATCCCATAGAGCATAATGATGCCGGAAACATCTCTCATGACATTTATCGGGCGGAGTCTTCTTTAAGCCCCGGTGGATTATGGGCTTTGCGTAATTATCCGGTTTCACTTTATCCTGAATTGTGGACAGATAATTTCAATGGTCAGAACATCCCGGATGAGTTTATACCGGTTACCCAGCCGTGGAATGGAGTCTCCCAGATTTATACCGAGGTCGAGTATGCCGTGGCGATTTCTCCTCATTGGTATCCTCCAAAGATGGTCGACTGGGTTCACAGCCGAAACACCACTATGGCGAAGACTAACCATGGACAGGAAGGTCAGACTCAAATCATCGCCCCATCTTTTGTGTGGCATGAAGGGGAGTATCTGTATGGTCCACCTGAACGCCGAGGAGGGGGTTCCATCATCATCGGCAATGATGCTACAAATTTAGCTTTAAGCTATGGCATCGCTCATCAAGATTTTGCCCCTTCCGAGTCACTAAAGGTCGACACGGCAAGAGTGGATGGGATGCTGATAGAATATGCTACCGCCAAATATCGACCCCATCTTGAGCCTCCAGGTTTAGAAGTAACCATGATAGCGGTGGGATTCATGGATACTCTGTTTGGAGGTGGGGAGGCGATCCTGCAGGAGTTCATCGTGGAGAATCAATTCATGGAGCCAGTTGATTTTCATTTCTCCCTGTTCTTGGATTGGCAGGTGGGAGATCCATTACTCAATCTAAGCCACTATGATTCTCTCTACAACTATTATTATCAATACAGCACCTCCGTTCCCAATGAGGTTGTGGGAGTGATGCGTATCCCGGATAAAGATACATCCATCCTCAAGGGCTTCCTATCTGTGGACAATTACACCTACATTAACCCCCAGGATGGCTGGAGAAAAGATTCATTGTGGTCTTGTATGAATAGGGGAACATGGGACAACTCCGCAGGACCCACCGATCTTTCTGCTCTGCTGACCTCCCAGCCCTTCACCCTTGAATCAGGAGAGAAACATCTGGAGTCATACTGGTTATATGGATACTCTATGTTTGGGGACAAATCTGGTGACCCGTTTGAGCGGTTCCTCTTCCATCTTTTGAAATTGAAAGGATACTATCGAGGGGATGTAAATTGTGATGGTGTGATAGACATAGGTGACGTGGTCTATTTGATCAATTATCTATTCAAAGGAGGTCCTGCTCCCCTACCCTTCGCGGATCAGGGTGATGTGAACATAAGCGGAGTGGTGGATATCGGAGACGTGGTCTACCTGATCAATTACCTCTATAAAAATGGATCCCAGCCCATTGATTACGACCGCTGGCTCTATTATATCTTAATGTGGAGATGGGGAATTTCACAGGACGAAGCTCTTCAGATCGCTCAGACCTTGTCTACTCCACCTGAACCCAATACCAGCCTTTTCTGCACACGTTTCCGCAACCTGGGCAAGTTTGGGCTTTAGGCAATGTCTAAAAAAAGAAGCCTCTCTTAGCTAAGAGAGGCTTCTTTTTTTTCTCTCAAGACAGTCCGAATTTGGATCCATAGGAAGTCAACTGACCTGCAGATCGGATTTGTCAAAAAAATCATAACTTGCCTGGGTAAACCGCTCTTCATTCAATCCTGAAGGAAAAAGAGCTTGATTTCCCAAACAGGTGCATTTATAATAACCAAGTTGATTTTTCAAAAGAGAAAACAAGATAAACTAATCGTGGTGATTTCTTTATGGAGGATGAATGCTGAATCTGGAGGAGCAGTTAAAGGTTATCAAAAGAGGGACGGTGGAGATTCTGCCGGAAGAAGAGTTGATCTTAAAGCTTAAAAGATCCATCCGTGAGACCAAGCCCTTGAGAGTGAAACAAGGCTTTGATCCCACCGCTCCGGATATTCATCTGGGACACACGGTCTGTTTAAGAAAGCTGAGACAATTTCAAGAGTTAGGGCATCAGGTGATTTTGATCATAGGCGACTTCACCGGTATGGTGGGAGACCCTTCCGGACGCTCCGAAACCCGTCCCCAGCTTACCTTAGATGAGATAAAAAGAAATGCCCAGACCTATCAGGAGCAATTTTTCAGGGTGGTGGATGAAAGCAAAACTGAAGTGCACCACAATGGGGAATGGTTCAGCCAGATGAGCTTTCTGAAGATCATGCACCTGGCGTCAAATTTTACCGTGGCTCGGATGCTGGAGAGAGACGATTTTTCCAAAAGATACAAAGAGCAAATCCCCATAAGTATTCATGAGCTTTTCTATCCTTTAATGCAGGCTTATGATTCAGTCATGATCAAAGCAGACGTGGAGATCGGGGCGACAGAGCAGAAATTCAATCTTTTGGCCGGCAGACAGATTCAGGAGGTGTATGGGCAAAGACCGCAGGTGATATTGACCATGCCGGTTCTGGTGGGAACCGATGGAGAGCAGAGGATGTCTAAGTCGCTGGGCAATTATATCGGGGTGGCAGAGCCCCCGGCAGAGATATTCGGCAAGATCATGTCCATCCCGGATGAGCAGATTTACAGCTATTTTGAGCTGGTGACCGATGTGGGAGAAGATGAACTGATTCAAATTAAAAAAGAGTTAGATGAGAAAAAGACCAATCCCATGATCTTAAAAAAGAGATTGGGAAGAGAAATTGTGAGAATGTATTACAACCAGAAGGAGGCGGATAAAGCCTCGCAAGAGTTTAAGAGGGTTTTCTCGAAAAAGGAACTTCCGGAGGAAATACCGGTAAAGCACTTAGAACATGAAAAGGTAGAGATGTGGATAGGGCACTTTTTGGTGAAAGCCGGCTGCGCCAATTCAACCAGCGAGATAAAAAGGTTAATAAAGCAGGGTGGGCTCTATATCGATAATAAAAGGATTGATGACGAAAATCTGAAAGTCTCCGTAGCCGGGGAGAAGCTGGTGAGGTTAGGAAGAAGGAGGTTCTTCAGGATCGTAGGGAGAGTGAAAAGGCAGTAGGCAGTGTTCAGTAGGCAGTAAACAGAAGACAGTAAACAGTCGACAGTATGCAGACATCAGATGGGTTGCTTCTGAGAATGGCGAATCTCGTAGACGATTGTGAAGATAGGTATCGAGATTCGAAATCCGAAATTCAAGCCTCGATACGAGCTTCGTCACCATTAAACCAGCTTCAAGCTGCAATAGGTTAAAGTGATGCTGACGCAGAAGCAAGAGAAGTTCCTCCTCTCCGATGCAAACATAGGCCTATCCGTTAGAAATTATTTCCCAGAGGAGAGATAAAAATAAACAGGGGAGATTCGTTAAGAATCTCCCCTGTTCGTTTTGGGGCAGGTCCGAATTTGGATCCTGTGGACAGGTCAAAGGAGGAATTGTTTTCAATTGCTGACTATTCTCTGAAGCCAGCTTACTTTCAAAACCGTATTTATCTGAGGCACGCCCGGAGGTAAATTGTTGGGGTCAAGGAAGGCAAGATCGAATGCCCAATCTCGGTCGGGTGCCTCATATTGAGGGCTACCATAAATCCATGCGCCGGTTGCCTGCTCGCTAAACCAAAGATCCACCATGGAGCCTAAGTAGGTGAATTTCTTTCCGCTCCACTTCTCTAAGAAACGTGGCAGATTCTCTAAACCCCCATTGTAATGTCCCACAGTGGTCTCCGTATTTCCGGTCAGGAAAGCGGCATTAACTGTAGTATTGGATGCTATCCGGTTACTTAAACTTTGGTTACTGTTGGCGTCGTCCCAATTGTTGGACAGAATAGTTAAAGCGTCGGTAAAGAGAGCGGCTGCCTTTTTGTTGGTTTCGTTATAATCCCCAAGAGTGTATAGCGGATTGTCCGTCACCACGGTAAGGGGTGCGGCTAATTCTTCACCGTCCACCAGCCGAATAGCCTGTTGGGTTCCCACCACCTCATTGCGAGAGGCGTAAAGGATTCCATTCAAAGGATAGTAGTTGCTGTTATTGAGTTTTTCGATGTTTATGTCATAAGAGGTCGCCCACTTATACTCCCTATAATTGTAAAAGCTACCAGTGGTGATGATGGAGTCGGCAAGGAATGTGGCAGTGACATCCACCCAATTGTCGCTGGCATTCTTATACCACACCTGTCCGTCTACCATCTTCAATCCAGCCTTGAGTTCATAACTGTCCTGGTTGCCGCCGGATGCCCTCCTTATCATATCGATGGGATCGCCGGAGACGACCACGGGGAGGTTAAGGTCGGTTATTCCGTGGGACTGATCCTCCACCATCCCTCCCCACCGATTCAAGGATTCAGAGATCCAGTCGGGATCGTTGGAATCCAGCCAGGTGCCATCTCCATTGTTCATGTTCTGGTAGGCTCCGAATTTATCCTTGATTTTCACATCTCCATTCATCGAAGCTGAGGGATCGTCCTTTCTTCCGTGGTAGATGTCACCTGCGGCTGTGGTCCAGGAATCGACTTTAAGGCCTGAATGAGCCCCAAAGTAAAGATCATGATTGCTGTGAACCCTCCCCCCCAGGGTCATAGGGGGGCCGGGTAGTATCTCCAGATCCTGCTCGTAGAAGACGGCAAACTGGAATACGGGGATTAAAGCATCTTTCACCCCCGCTTCGATTTTGGTTGCGGTCTGAGTTCCCATTTCTCTTGCTTCACCGGAGATGGTAAAACTTTTCACCAAAGCATAAAGTCCTTTATATGCTCCCACGGTAAGGGTCTCCTGAGTGGCAGGACCATTGTCCACAGTGTTATAGGTGATGGCTACGTTCCCCAGATCAAAGGAGTCGCAGGGAAGAGGGTTAGGTGGCCCCACTCCACCTGAGGCATAATGGTTCCTGATTTCAGCTATAACCTTCTCCAATCCCGCTTCTGCCGCATAAAATGTGTTGATGGTTCTCAGATCGTTTCCGGCGATGTTGACATCAGTGGTGGAGGTTATCACCGCGGCGATCCCAATCATGGTCAACATTAAAAGCAAAGACAAAAAGATAAGCAAAGTAAACCCGTTCTCATTTTTCAGCTTTCCTAACATGATAACTCCTTTTCTGAATTCAGTTTTGAGAAATTCCTTACAAACCCAGATTCCTCACCTTAACATCTGAGGTTAAAGTTCTTCGCCGATACTCTCCGGCAAATTGTAGATCTTTTCTCTCAGTGCGACCAGTGAGAGTGATCAGCACCTCCCGGACCACCGAGGCAGCTGGTGGAATGTCAACGAAAACGCCGTTAGCCAAACCATACCGGAACTGCAGGTCCTCAATATCTTCAGCATACACGGCGGGTGGGTCCAATACTCTTTGCACCATCAGATTGGGATGGTTGGTGTCCGTGGTGTCGATGAAAAACTTATACATATCCATATACATCACAATACTACCTTTGGGGTATTTCCTGGAAAGAGGAGCAGTGTTGTGCTGAATGTGGCTGGCCGCAACCTGAACTTTAGTTATGTAAAAGAACTCTCCAGTGTCGGCAACGGGATCGTAGATGTAAGCCCAGGTATTTTCGTCAAAGCAACTGACGTCGTGTCCATCGCATCTCAGCTCTGCGCTGGGCTGGGGCATGGCGTGCTCGATGGTGGCTTCACAGCCGAACTCATTCTGAAAAAGGATGGTGATGGTATCCGGATTGGTATTTGCGGCGTAGATTGGCTGGAATCCACAGGGCAAGCCGTACCCGGCCATTCTTATCCTGGTCTCCAGCTCATGCATGCCTGCCCGAACGTTCTGCTGCATATTGGTGATCTGCTCCTGAATGATCCAACCTTCGTGCTGAGTCAGATAGATGCCAAACCCAGCAGAAACCACCACCCCGGTAATCAGAAGAGCAATCAGAAGCTCCACCAAGGTGAACCCTTCAGGATGACCCCTCCGGGCGGACACTCTTTCATTATTCTTCCCGGAGGGGGACGGAGCCCCGAGAAGTTTCTCATGAAGGTTCTTCATGTTCGAGTTCCTTTTAATTGTATGATTCATACGTTATTACTACATTATTATGTTCCAGGCTATCTTTATCTAGCCAGTTCATCTGCACCGTTATCTTTTTCAGACGAGTTCCGTAGTCTGCAATAGTCCAAGTTCTAATCATCCCTTCAGGATTATCATATCCGGAGGTGAAGTCATGAGTGTTTTTGATCTCCTCGATCTTTGCTTGAATATGATGAGCCGCCTTGGTGGTCATATCCGCAAACACATTTCCTTTTATGGAGGTGACGATCATGGGCACCATCATCAAAAGCCCGGTGGCAAAGATGACCATACTTACCATAACTTCCAACAAAGTGAAGCCTTCTTGCCCGGCCGGAAAGAGTCTTTCCATAAATCTTCTGATTTTCGTCAGCATTATTTTTTTCCTTCTTCTGAGATTCGCTTGTTTTTCGCTCATCAAAAAAGCAAAAAGGATGCCATAGGCGAATTGAAAGTTTACCTAACAGAAGGGGAAGATAATCGATTGTGTAGGCTACATTTGGGGTGATGGTCAAAACAATCGATATCTCAAAGATAGCTTGAAACCAAGATGGTTCAGTAAAAGTATAGGGATAATCCCATACTTTATTGTGGCTCTGCGATTACGGGAACGGCCTGATTCATTTCTAATCAGAGTTTTGGGGAAACTTTTTGAAGCAATAGAGGGTGTGGTCGGGCAGGGTGACCGACCTACGAGAAATGAGCAATTTCTCCTGCCGTAGGTGGGGCTCCCAGCCACACCGTCGGTTAACAAAGACAAATTTGGAGGACAGATTCATCCGCCCTGAAGGTGCCTCCTTATTTTGAACTATTGACAATCTTCTGAGTATATATAAATTGCGATTAGCACTTAAAATGTTTTCGCGGGAGCATAAGATGCAGACGTTAAAATTACAGGAGGGTATAGTTTACGGACCAGTCAACTCCAGAAGACTGGGATTTTCATTAGGGATTAATCTCCTACCCACCAACTACAAATTGTGCACCTTCAGTTGTCTTTATTGTCATTATGGGTGGACAAAGATACATACTAACTAATGATGCTTCTTCTTGCCTTGGTGATTTACCCTCAGTTGAACAGGTGAAAGAAGCGCTTGAGGGTTGGCTGTATGGGAATCAAAACCATATAGACTATATCACCTTCTCTGGAAACGGCGAACCCTGCCTGCACCCTGAGTTCGATGAAATGGTTGAGGTGGCCTCCGAGACAAGAGACAAATACGTCCCTCAAGCAAAGCTTGCCATCTTATCCAATTCAACCTGTCTGGATAACGAAAGGGAGTAATCAGGTTTAAAAAAATTAAATGTGAGGATCATGAAACTGGACTGCGGGACGGAGCTTATCTTCCGAAAGCTAAATCGTCCATCCGCAGGCATACAGTTTGAGAAAGTGGTGGAAAATCTAAAAGCACTGGATGATATAATCATCCAGAGCGTTTTTGTTGAGGGACGAGTGAACAATACCGAAGAGAGCGAAGTAGAAAAATGGATAGAAAGGCTTGCCTACATAAGACCTAAGGAGGTGCAGATTTACTCCATTGACCGACCTTCGGCAGATGAAGGTTTGTCTTTGGTTAGCAAAGATAAGTTGAACCGGATAGCAAAAAAAGCAGAAGATGTCTGCAGGGTTTCGGTGAAGGTCTTTTAAATGGAGAAGAACATCCGCAGATTCTACTGGTATCGTCTTACCAAGTTCAGCCTCTTTCATATAGCCATACTGGTTCTATTTTACCAGGAGAGGGGTCTCTCCTTCTCCCAGATAATGATTCTTCAAAGCGTCTACTACTTTGCCAAGGTTTTATCTGAGGTTCCCACCGGTGCCTGGGCAGATCGGGTGGGGAGGAAAAAATCGCTGATTTTCGGCTCTTTTTTCTATTCCTTTGCTTACCTTCTGATCTTTTTTTCGCATTCCTTGATTCCGTTTATCTTGGGTGAGATCATAGCCGGCATCTCCATGTCCTTCGCCTATGGCGCTGATTCTGCTTTAGCCTATGACACTTTGAAGAGTCTAAGGAGAGAAGAAGAGTATCAGAGAATCGAAGGGAATGCCAACAGCATGAGACATCTTGGCTTTGCAATATTTGCCCCGCTGGGTGGACTCCTCGCCACCATAAATTTAGCTCTTCCCTATCTGGCAAGCTCGGTAGGGATATTTGTATCAGGTCTGATCGCTTTAACCTTCGTGGAACCGCACCGAGAAAGCCAAACCGCGGACGGTCCGAAGTTACAGGCGCGAAGGAAATCTTATTACGAGATTCAAAAAAGCCTTGACCTAATGCTTGCTGATAAAAGGATTCTGTGGTTTGTTCTTTTCTTCTCCTTGATATTTTTAGCCACCCGCTTGGGCTTCTGGACTTATCAGCCTTATATGAAAATGGTAGGTTTGCCTCTTTCTCTTTTTGGGGTGGTCTTGGCTTTTTTCCATCTTTTTTCCGCTATGGTTAGCAAGTATGCAGACCGAATAGAGAAATTCTTAAAAGAGAAGTTGATGCTTTTTATCATGCCCGCTTTGGTGGTAGTATCTTTCGTCCTCTTGAGCAGATTTTTGTTCTTGTGGAGCATTTCTTTTATTCTGATTCTACAGGTGACCACCGCCATGCATGAACCGGTGTTGAAAAGCTATCTCAATCGAGTTACTCCATCTGAGGTGCGGGCAACTATGCTTTCGGTGCAAAATATGGTGGGAAACGCAGCCTTTGCGATTTTTGCGCCATTCTTGGGAAGCCTGGTGGATCGATTTCACATAGAAAATGCCTTGCTAATTTTCGCTCTGGTGATTATAATCTTCTCAGGTCTGTTATGGCGATACAGGATAAGGTGGTTCAGACCAAACAAAGATTTGCTTGAGAACGCGTAGCCCAACCTTCATGGTTGGGCTGGCAAGCCATGAAGGCTTGCCTACGCGCAACTCCAGGGAACAGTACCAAAAGTCCTTATAACGCTTCTCACCCGTTCTAATTCAAAGAATAGTTCATCATACCGCATTAGTGGATGCAAACTTGTCGGTAAAATGCCTTGCTAATTTTCGCTCTGGTGATTATAATCTTCTCAGGTCTGTTATGGCGATACAGGATAAGGTGGTTCAAACCAGCCGGGATTTAACTTGAGCCCGTTAAGGAGTGGACATGAAAAAAAGAGATTGCAACGTTGAGAAGAATCTAAGTCGATGCAACTGCACTTATGAACCATGCAGTCGTAAAGGCATCTGTTGTGAATGTATCCAATATCACTGGCGGATGAAGGAGCTTCCCGCCTGCTTTTTCCCAGATGAGGTTGAAAAAACGTTTGATAGGTCGATTGAAAGGTTCATCCAGTGCCATGGAAAATAAGAGCAACCGCTGGTTTAAGTTGGCAAGACGTGGAGGTGATGCGATTAGAGGAATCTGAATATGGCTGGAAAGGTTAAGCTTGAACTTTAGTCTTGTTAGTCGGAAGCGAGCCCGGTTTGAATGGGGGAACAGAAAAGCCAGATACGAATGTCCATAGAATCCATGTGATTTGCACCCCAAGAACCGGCGAGGAAAAACCGAGCAAAAAAAGCAACTTACATTTGTGCTTTTCGATTTCAGGTTAGATTTTAATAAAATTCAAAAAAGATGGATAATTTTTCGTAAAACCTTTAAAAAAGAGTTGACACAAAGCGGATTTGAAGTATATTTATTTTAAAGTCGGCTCTACAAAAGTTCAAAAATGGAGGAGAGAATGAAGAGTGCAGTCCGACTGGTTTTGATTTTCTTCTTTTTGTATCTGGCGGGAGGCTTCATACATCCGGCACAGGCTGATCAGACTGAGGCTGAGGGGCCGAAGCTTTTGATTCCTGAGACCGTGTTTGATTTTGGTTATGCTCCACCTCTGAGTAAGATCAGCCATTACTATCTGATCAAAAATGTGGGCACAGACATCTTAAAGATAGAAAAAGTGAGGCCCGGGTGAGGGTGCACAAAGGCTCCACTCACCAAGAGGGAGCTTGCTGCCGGTGACAGCACCTGGGTTGAACTGATTTATACTTCGGGGAGGGCAAAAAGCAAAGCTCACAAAAGCGCCAGAGTTACTACCAATGATACCACCTTGGGAAGGGTCACCATCTCCTTTAAGGCGGAGGTGGTGGAACCCACCGATTCGGTGCTCAAGTTAACCGCCAATCCTCCTATTTTAGATTTCGGACCTGTGGAGAAGAAGAAAAGACGCAAGCTTGAAAGCAAGATCAAAAACATCACGGAGGAGGAGATAGAGTTGGCAATAGTGTCGGCACCTCCCAACTTTTTCAAAAAAGTAAAACTATCTAAGTCTAAATTAAAGCCTGGAAAGGAAGCCAAGCTTAAAATTGAACTGAAAAAAGGCGAAGAAAACGAAAAATTCCGAAAGTCCATCACCCTGGAAGCCGTATCCAAAGATAAGACCAAATTCAGATTTACCGTGCCAGTGGTGAAAGGAATTGGTGGGGGCACTACGGCGAAGAAAGGCAAGAAGTAAGGAGAGAACAAATCGGAAGTTTGTTGTTTTAGGCTGATCAGCCCGTATGCTCTTTTTTGAGGAAGGGCTTTTTGTTATATACTGAATCATCATGAAGCTGAAGGTCTCCTGAGATTTTGGAGAGTAAGCCTTGTCTTTGTGGATAGTTGAATTGATCTGTTGAAAAGGAGAAAAGAATTGTTATTCAGAAGATCATGGTTGCGAATTTGCCTTCTGTTGGTGTGTATGGTGGTTACGATAGGACTTCTGGGTTGTGAAGGAAAGAAGGAATCCAATCCGGGCAAGAAAAAGAGTGATTTATCCAGCACCCAGGAGTTGAAAGAATCTCCTCAGGAGGGATTTTTGGCTCCTAACTTCACCTTGCCGGACCTGGGTGGAACCCAGATCAGCTTGGGAGATTTTAAAGGGAAGGTGGTCCTGTTGAATTTCTGGGCTACCTGGTGTGCTCCGTGCAAAATGGAGATTCCTTCTTTGGAGAGGCTGTATCAGTTGCGAAAAGACAAGGGGTTTGAGATTCTGGCGGTAAGTGTGGACAGAACTTCCCTCTCCAAAGTAGCCTCCTTTGTGGCAGATTACCAGATGAGTTTTCCAGTGCTGGCAGACCAAAGGGGAGAGGTAGGACGAAGATACTGGGCTAAAGCTATACCCACCTCATTTCTTTTAGACAAAAAAGGAGTGATAAGATGGAAGGTGGTGGGAACAAGAGAGTGGGGCGATGCTTTTGTCTTAAGCAAGATTGATCAACTCTTATCTGAATAGGGAAACCTGTCCTCAAGGTAAAAAAACTTTAACAAAAAAGTTGCATACCTCGTTATATAAAAATAGGGCTTGAGGTGTAGATTATCCTCCGTCCCATTTACTCTACTCTGAGTTCCTGCCCCCCTCTCAGATAGATAAATGGTGACGGGGGATTTTTTTGGTTAATCTAAATATTTACAAATCTTTGGGAGTGGTTGACAAAGGTATTCGAAGATTTAGCTGACTATTACCCATAAGTCGCG
>JAGMFA010000046.1 GCA_023127875.1 Candidatus Zixiibacteriota bacterium | reverse complement strand
AATAACTGGTAACAAAGCGACTGATCTGAAGCTCATAAAATGAACTCCTGCTCACGTTATGAGTGAAAAGCAATCTCATAGAGTTGTTGTGGGATTCGACCTGGGGCAGGGTGGAAGGGGTGTATCGATATTCCCATATATGCACTGCTCCTCTTGTCTCTTGTAAAGGATCCCCGCCGGATGGATCAAAGTAGAGAGAATAGCGCTCCCAGTTCTGCATAAGAGAGAAAACCAATTTCTTGTCGGCTGAAGCCTTATAGGTCAGCTTGAGAGTGGCGGAATACTCATTGCTCATTCTTTCGGGAATGTCAAACCCCAAAAGCCGGTCCACCCTGAATATCTTCTGGGTCGTAGGGGTGGCGTATCTGTTTACCTCATAATGGGTGTCAGTCTTATAAGTGATTCCACTCAAATAATAGGCTAACTTCTCCCCCAAAAACTTGATTCCGATGGACGGGAGAAACTGAGTGGTTAAGAAAGGATCCGGTCCGCTTATGGAAAACTCTACCCGATCACTGTTTCGGGAATAATCATTCAGCTTGGGGGTGCCAAAATCGTCGGTTATGAATTCAAAGTGGCCGGAGGTGATCTTGCTTGAGCCCTCCTTGGTTATCAGACTTATTACAGCGGATTGAACGTTCCCATACTCGGGATCAAATCCCCCCTTCATCACAGAGACCTCCTCGATGTTGGCGGAGGAGACGTTCATGCCACCGGTAACCTTTCCTATACCTCCCAAAAGATCCCGGGTCTCCACCCCATCCACAATATATAAAGCCTCCCCTGCCCTTCCACCCCGGATATGCAGTTCGTTGGCTTTGGTCACGAAGCCCACCTGAGTGGCGAGTATTTCGGAGATCTCCTTCACCGGCATATTTTTGATGTCCTCGGTGGAGATGGTTCTGACGCTGGCGGTGACGTCCTTCTCGATTATCTTTCTTTTGCCCACCACGGTGATGCCCTTCACCTCAATGGCAGAGGCTTTCAGCTTGTAATTGATCTCGCTGGTGCGGTCAGAGATCACCTGCACCTCCTTCACCGTGACCGAAATATAGCCGATGATGGAAGCGGTGACCGAATAGGTGCCGGGAGGGACGTTAATGATGAAATAGGAGCCATCCGGACCAGCCATGTTCCCCATGGTGGTGCCATCAATGCGGATGGAGGCGCCGGGTAGCTCGGTGCCGGTTTCAGCATCGATCACCATTCCTGATATTTTACCGGTCAAGCCGGCAAAGGCTGGAACGCTTAAGAAAACTAAAAATGCCAGCCCCGCAATGGCAACTGCCACCTTTCCTTTAGAAAAGCACTTCATTTTACTCACTCCTTTCCTTGTTCATTTTAATTTTTAAAAGATTTATTTTACCGCCAGAAAAGTTAATTTTCCTCCTTCTCATACAATCAGATAATAACGCAACTTTAGTTCTTGTTGTCAAGAGTTTTTTTGACGGCTTGTGCAAAAAAATTTAGCTTCAAACCACCTCCTGAAAGTTTTCACTTACTTTATTTCGACACAAAAACTCACTCTCTCACCTTGTTGTCACGTCACCTAGAATTCTTCCCCACGCAAGACAAAAAAACAAAATAGTCATTTTGTCTTTAAGTCCTACGGATCCAAATTCGGACAAACACGAAAATACAAAACTACAACAATTGCAATAAACAAAATTCATACCGAAAACGTGGAAGCGAAGAATTTTTATTTGTTCATCTATCGTGAATTCTTTCAACAACTTAGTAGGTTAAGAGAAAAAGTGAAAGAAGTCAAATTTCTATACTTCTTAATATTTTCGCAGAAACCTGCGAGAGAAATCATGCTTTGTCTGTTATTCTTTTGTAGAGTAAAGAATTAGAAGATTCGCAAGAATAGACGATTCTATCTCCTTAAAAGTAAAGATCTTCGAAAAAACACATATCCGATTCACAGGATCCAGATTCGGGTGTGCTCGGAGACGTGAACTTCACATTCGCACATTCCACCTTTCGGATAGATATTTTTTCTCTTTCAACCAACGCGCCATCTGGAGTTCCTCAACAGATTCCACGGAATCTTCCATCTGGGAGCAAAAGACTTTTTCAAAACCTATCTTCAAAGCGGAAATAATTTCATCCGTCTTGACCCTTCTTTTCAGTATTTTCTCTATGTTAGTCGATTTTTCCTCCAGATTTTGCTTCATTATCTCTACTGAATTTTCCTCAGGCAGAAGTTCAGCTAAACTATGCTTCCCCTTTCCGGTAAGGATGGAGCCATGCTGGATGAAGCTATTCTTTCTTTCCTGATCGGACCTGCAGGAAAATCGTCTTTGCGCACTACCGATCAGCTTTTTGCCTTCAACGGTTATCTCATATCTGGAATTGCTCATAAAACAAGGCTTAGAGGAGATCGAATGAAAAGAAGGGGACTTTTTATTTGTGGACGGCTTGACCCATTCACCATTGATGCCTAAGAGACGCAATGATTCTAACAAAGCCATACTTAATTTCTGATAGGTTTGGATGGTGGTATCACCCAATTGGGGGAAATCGTCTGAGGATGCACAAACGCTGTAGGTGATCTCATCCTCATGCAGAACCGCCCTTCCCCCGGTGATTCTTCTCACCACATGGATGCCCCTCTCTTTGCATTTTTTAAAATCAACTGTTTTTTCTGCGGATTGAAAGTAGCCTATGGAGACGGCTGGCGGCTCCCATAGATAAAGGCGAAGAACTGAAGGGGAGGTTCCTTTTTGACAAGAAAGCAAAAGCGCTTCGTCCAAAGCCATATTGAAGAAGGCATCATTTGCCCCGGTGAAAATTACTCGCCACCTTTTCATCTTGAAGGTTAATTCGGGTGAAGATATTGGTTATCTTTGCTGAGGTCTCCGAATAGCTGGTCGATGTTTTCTAAAGCCATCCTGGCCGCCTTTTGCTCTGCCTCTTTTTTATTTTTCCCCACCCCCTGTCCTATTTTTTTCCCTTTAGCTGACACAGCTATGGTAAATCTTTTTTGATGATCCGGCCCCTTTTCTTCTAACACATCATATCTGGGCAGTCCCAAGCCCAAAGCCTGCATATATTCCAAAAGCTCCCCCTTGTAATTGTGAAGAGCTTGATCGGTGGTTATCTCCAGGTATTTTTTTAGTATCTGCTCCCGAATCATCCTCTCTGCCGGAGCTAAGCCGCCATCCAGAAAAACAGCGCCAATGACCGCCTCATAAGCATCGGAGACGATGGAGTTTCTCTCCCTGCCCCCAGCTTTTTCCTCCTCCTCACTTAAATTAAGGTATTTCCCTAAAGAGATGGATTTAGCCACTCGGCTCAAGTTAGCTTCACTGACCAGGGTGGATTTGAGTTTGGTCAAATCTCCCTCGCTTTTGTCCGGAAAATTCTCAAACAAAAATCGGCTGGTCACCATTCCCAAAACCGAATCGCCCAAAAACTCCAACCTCTCATTTGCCCGCAGATTTTCATTCTCCGGGGTATGAATGTAAGACCTGTGGGTTAAAGCTCGCTCCAAAAGCTCCAGATTTCTGAAACGATGACCCAACTTTTTTTCCAGTTCTCCGGATCTGGATTCTGCGGACCTGTATTTTTTAAACTTGTCCTTTCGGGTAAATAATCTTCTCAGAAATGTGAACAGATGAAGTGACATGAGTTGTGCGGTTGCTACGTTATCTGGTAGCCGCCCCGCCTTTAGCGGGGCGCAATGAGCGCACCCTGAAGGGTGCGGCTACATTTGTACCTTCGACTGATTACGTGTTGTTAAGTCTTTCAGATTAGTAAGGAAAGCTTATCCATAATCCTTTAGGATTAAAACCCTAACCTAAAAAATCAGTGTGAGAGAGTTGATCTCACCATTTGTCTTTAGGGCATAAACTTCCTCACCGCGATGGAGATGTTATGTCCGCCAAATCCAAAGGAGTTGCTTAAGGCGACGTCGACATTGACTTTTCGCATTTGATTGGGCACATAGTCTAGGTCGCATTCCGGGTCGGGGAATTCATAGTTTATGGTGGGATGGAGAACTCTCTCTTCGATCGACTGGATGGTGGCAATCAGCTCCACCGCTCCACCCGCTCCTAACAGGTGACCGATCATAGATTTGGTGGAATTCACCGGAATCTTCTTTGCCTTTTCTCCAAACACCACCTTGATAGCCAAAGTTTCGGTCAAATCATTTAGATCGGTGGAGGTTCCATGAGAGTTGATATAATCCACTGAATTAGGGGTAAGATCGGCATCCTTTAGAGCTAACCTCATCGCCTTAATGGCTCCCTCACCTCCGGGAGCCGGGGCGGTGATATGGTAGGCATCTGCGGTCATCCCCACCCCCAAAATCTCAGCGAAGATTTTCGCACCCCTTTTTTGAGCATGATTCAGACTCTCCAGAATCAGTATCCCAGCTCCCTCCGACATCACAAATCCATCCCTCTCTTTATCAAAAGGACGTGAGGCTTTCTGCGGTTCATCATTACGGGTGGAAATGGCTCGAGCAGCACAGAATCCGGCCAGAGAAGTCGGGGTGATGGAGGCTTCGCTTCCTCCGGTGATCATCACATCCGCCTCACCTCGCTGGATTATTTTAAAGGCATCCGCGATGGCATGAGCGCCGGAGGAACAGGCAGAAACGATGGCATAGTTGGGTCCCTTGAAATTGAAACGCATGGAGATCAATCCGGCGCACATATCGATGATCATCATGGGGATGAAAAAAGGGCTGACCCGATTGGGACCCTGGTTTAAAAGAACAGCATGCTGTTTCTCAAAGGTTTCTATTCCTCCAATTCCGCTCCCCACCACTACACCTGCCCGTTCCGGATCCAGAGAATCTGACCTCAGGCCTGACTGGTCAAAAGCTTGCTGAGCACAGGCCACAGCATATTGCTGGACCAAATCCATCCTTCGCGCCTCCTTTTTCTCCATATATTTGGAGGCGTCAAAGCCCTTGACCTCTCCCACAATCTGGGTAGAAAACTGGCTGGGATCAAATCGGCTCACCCGATCGATGCCGGAGATACCATCTTTAAGATTTTTCCAGAACTCCTCCACCGAATTGCCCACCGGGGTGATGACCCCCATTCCGGTAATTACCACACGGTTTAAAGGGATAACAGAATTATTCATGGATAACCTCTCAAGTCTCTTACTTGGGTAGGTGCTCTTCTATATAATCAATGGCTTTTCCCACCGTGGTGATCTTTTCCGCCTCCTCATCCGGAATCTCCAGTTTGAATTCCTCCGTAGTGAATTCCTCCTCTAAAGCCATGACCAGCTCCACCGTGTCCAGAGAATCTGCTCCCAGATCATCTACGAATTTTGCCTCCTTGTTCACCTGGCTCTCCTCCACACCCAACTGATCGATCACGATCTTTTTCACCCTTTCTTCCACTGACATACTTAGTTCCTCCTTGTATTTTGGGAGTGCGAAAGCTTGCTTTCGCGATTTTTTGGAATCAGGATGTTGTTAAACTGCACGTATTTGAGCAGGAAAACCGCACCAGCAAGCTGGTGCACTCCAGTTTGTTTTTCAGCAGTCAATTAAACTCAACCTTAATTATTATTTTCGCCTAACAACCATTTTCTGGCATGCAACAGAATTACAATCAGTAATAAAAGTTCTATATGAAGAATCCAATACACGGGATTCAATGTCTTCTCAAGATAACGCATTTCACATCAAAAGCCCTCCATCCACCTGAATCACCTGTCCGGTGATGTAGTCAGCTTGATCGGAAACCAAAAATGCCACCAGATTAGCCACATCCTCCGGTGTGCCCCCCCTTTTTAAGGGAATCAGGTTAAGAAAAGCATCTTTTGCCGCTTGAGAGAGTCTCTCCGTCATGGCTGTTTGAATGTATCCCGGAGCAACTGCGTTTACGGTTATTCCCCGACCGGCAAGCTCTTTGGCGGTTGTTTTGGTCAACCCGACCAATCCCGCCTTGGAGGTGGCATAGCCTGCCTGCCCCACATTTCCCATCAATCCAATCACCGAGGTTATGTTGACGATCCTTCCGGATTTTTGTTTGATCATCACCTTGGCGGCGCTTTTGGTCAGATTGAAGGCGCCTTTCAGGTTAACCTTCATCACCTGATCCCAGTTCTCTTCGGTGGTTCGGATCAAAAGAGCATCCCGGGTGATTCCGGCATTATTGATAAGAATATCTAATGAGGAAAATCTCTCCATGACTTTTTTGATCAATTCCTCCACCTGGGAAGAATCCGATACATCCACCTTGAAAGCAACTACGGTAACTCCCCAGCTTTTCATCTCCGTAAGGACGGTCTGAGCTAAGTCGATATTAACATCGGCGATGGCAACATCTGCTCCTTGCTGGGCTAATTTTACCGCAATAGCTTTTCCTATCCCCTGAGCACCTCCGGTTACCAGCGCTACCTTCCCTTTTAAGCTCATTTGAACCATTGAACTTTTGAACCTTTGAACTATTGAACTTTTTCTGCCCTTACCTGTTCTTCAAATGGGAAGAGGAGCTTAGATGGTTCCCACCTCCATCATCTGGGTAAACTTTTCTAAATCCACAAGTTTATCTATCCCTAACCCTTTTGTATCCTTAAACGACCTTTTTAAGAGTCCCTGCAACACTTTTCCCGGACCGATCTCCACGAAATTCCTGACCCCCTCTTTATGCATCTGCTCCATGGATTGATACCACAAAACCGGCATGGTAATCTGATCCACTAAAAGCCCTTTTATCTGTGAAGGCTCGGAGGCTGGCTCAGCATTAACGTTAGCTACCACCGGAACTGTGGGTTTTTCCACCTTCAGTCTGTCTATCACTTGTTCGAACCTGGTTTGAGCCGGACGCATGAGTTCGGAGTGAAAAGCTCCTGCTACCTCCAAAAGGATTGCTCTTTTGGCACCTCTCTCTTTTGCCAGCTCCACTCCCTTCTCCACTGCCCTTTTTTCGCCGGAGATGGCTATTTGATCTTTGGAGTTGAAATTGGCTGGCTGAATGATGCCGTAACCTCCCGCTTCCCGGCAGATGGATAAGATGTCTTTCTCCGAAAGCCCGATGATAGCCGCCATAGTGCCCTTACTTTCATCACAAGCTTTCTGCATCAAAAGGCTTCGGTTCTTCACCGCCTCCAGACCATCTTCAAAAGATAAGGCTCCCGCCGCCACCAGAGCCGAATACTCACCCAGACTGTGACCGGCAGTGAACGCAGGCTCAAGTTTCTGCTCCTTTAATAATTTCCATAATGCTACGCTGTGGGTGAAGATGGCAGGCTGGGTATATTGGGTTTGGACTAAAACCTCCGAAGGTCCTTCAAAACATATTTTTGCCAGGTCACAGCCCAATATTCTTTCTGCGGTCAAGTAAAGTTCCTTGATATCCGGATGAAAGTCGTAAAGATCCTTTGCCATCCCCACATACTGCGCCCCTTGTCCCGGAAATAAAAATGCAATTTTATCCATGACTTTATACCATAAAAGGTTCTGTTCGCTTCAAAATTGAACACGTAGCCAAGCCTTCATGGCTTGGTTTTAAGCTTTTTCTCATCTTATCTAATTTTCTAAGACAACCTCTTTCACCACTTAATTACCGCTGATCCCCAGGTAAATCCGGCCCCAAAGGCGACTAAAACAGTATTTGATCCTTCCTTTATCACACCCTTCTTTCTGGCTTCATCCAAAGCGATGGGAACTGAGGCGGCGGAGGTATTTCCATACCGATCAATGTTGACGTATACTTTGTCCATGGGGACCTTCAGTCTTTTTGCCAAAGCCTCTATGATTCTGATATTGGCCTGATGTGGGATCAGAAGGTCTATCTCCTCTGGAGGAATCCCCACCTCATCGATGATATGCTTGGCCGCACCCTCCATGGCTCTGACTGCGGACTTGAATACTTCATTTCCTGCCATAAAGATGTAATGTTGCTTCAAATCGATGTTATCCTTGGTGAGTGGAACTTTAGCTCCACCCACTGGAATATGGAGAAGGTTAGCCAAAGATCCATCTCCAGACAGGAAGGTGCCCAAAATCCCTTTCTCCTCTGTGGTGGCTGAAACCACTGCCGCTCCTGCTCCATCCCCGAAAAGCACACAGGTATTTCTATCCTCCCAGTTCGTTATCTTAGAGAGAGTTTCCACCCCGATCACCAATACATTTTTATATTGTCCTATGGCTATGAATGCGGATGCGATGGAAAGACCATAGATGAATCCGGAACATGCCGCCACGATATCCAAAACTGCGGCATTTTTTGCTTTCAGTTTGTCCTGCAGGATGCAGGCGGTGGAGGGGAGAAGATAATCTGGGGTTACCGTCCCCAAAAGTATCAGATCGATTTGATCGGGCTCAAGATTTGCTTCCTTCAGAGCTATCCGGGATGCCTCCAGGGATAAATCAGAAGGTCCAGTCCCATTCTCTGATATTCTTCTTTCCTTTATTCCGGTGCGGGTGATGATCCATTGATCGGAGGTCTCCACCATCTTCTCTAAATCGTAATTGGTCAAAATCTTGGATGGAGCAAAGGAGCCCGTGCCGGTGATCTTAGAATTTATCTTCTTATTCATTTAATTTTTTCCTGAATGCGTTAACAATGCGTTGGTTTACTTTCTCTTTCACCATCTCAGAAGCCAACTTCAAGGCATTCTTGATGGCTTTGGGTGGTGAATCTCCATGGCAGATGATACACACACCGTTAACCCCCAGAAGGGGTGCACCGCCATATTCAGCGTAATCCAAAACCTTCCTTAAATCTCTTATAGAGACCTTCACCAAAAAAGCCCCCAGCCTGAAAAGAAAACTCTCCTTGACTCTCTTTTTTACCAGTGAGGTTAAGAATCCATCGATGCTTTCGGTAAATTTCAAAACGATATTTCCTACAAAACCATCACATACCACCACGTCGCAGGTCCCTTTCAGGACGTCCCGTCCCTCCACATTTCCGATGAAATTTAAGAGACGATCCCCACTTAAGAGCTTATGAGCCAGAAGAGTCAATTCATTTCCCTTGGTGCTTTCCTCCCCTATGGAGAGAAGCCCAATGCGGGGGTTTGGCTTTTTGAGAACCTGGCTGGTGTAGACTGATCCCATCACCGCGAACTGATACAGGTTTATAGCCTTGCACTCTGCATTGGCTCCCACGTCCAGAACCACCACTATCCCCTTCTCAGTGGGCAAAAAGGAAGCAATGGCTGGGCGGTGGATTCCTTCCAGTCTCCCTAAAGTCATGAGGGCATGGGTCATCACCGCGCCGGTGTTTCCGCCAGAGATGAAGGCATCCACCTTCCCCTCCTTCTGCAATCTCATCCCCACGGCGATGGAAGAATCCTTCTTCTTTAAACTCTCCACCGCTTCATCCTCCATGCTGATTCGCTCGGAGGCATGATGAATGACGAAAGGTGCATTATTGGTTTTCAAGCGGGAAAGCTCCGAGTGGATTTTCCCCTCCTCTCCCACCAGCACCATCTCAAAATTCCCGTGATTCTCCCGATGCGCCCAGATCGATCCCTCCACCACCGAAGCGGGAGCGAGATCTCCACCCATAGCGTCCACCGCTATCTTTACCTTTTCATTCACTCTCTTTCACCTCTGTCACTCTATCATGTCCTCACCCCTTGCCCCATGACCCTTGACACTTTTTTAGGTCTCCTTCGGGGTGATCACCTGTCTACCCTTGTAATATCCACAATTAGGACAGATGCGGTGAGGTAATTTAGGCTGATGGCAATGCGGGCATTCCACTATGTTAGGAATGGAAAGTTTCCAGTGGGTACGCCTTTTGGCGCCACGTGATTTGGAATGTCTTCTTTTCGGTAAAGGCATATTATCCTCTTTGATTTGATCGAACTTTTAACGCCCATTTGGGCGGCTACCTTTTTCTGTACTTACTTATTCAGTCATTTCACGCTTGGTAGCCGCAAGCTTTAGCTCTTCTTGACCCTTAACCCTTGACTCTTCTGAAGGTACAGCTAACACTTATTATGCTAGTTTTGGTTTAATCGATAATGATACCTCAAGATTTTTTCTTCAGTAATCCTTTTAATTGGTCCCATCGGGGATCGGTCTTTTCCTTGACGCAACTGCACTGCGACTTGTTCAGATCAGTTCCGCAGATGGGACACAATCCTTTACAGTCCTCCGAACAGAGTGGTTTGAGTGGCAAAGATAGAATTATCGCCTCTCGCACCAGATCATCGATCTCGAAAAAAGCCGAAGACGGTTCGGCGAAAAAATAACCCTCCTCCTCTGACTTCACCTGCTCTAAGTTTCCGGCCAAATCTATCACAAAATCGAGATCAGAAGAGATGCTCTCCTCATATTCAGCCAGACAACGAGAACATTCCAGCTTGGCTGAGGTTCTGACTTTACCTCGACAGATCAATTGATCCTGGCTTTTGGTAACTGAAAGTTCAACTTTAATCGGCTTCTCAAAAGTTACGTCCTCTGCCTTAAGTTTCAAAACCTCGGGTCTTTCTTCCAGATTAAGCTTCTGGCTGAAATCCTCGGATGTTCTTTTCAATTCTATCTTCATTGCGCTCAATATTAACCAAAACAGCCAAAATTGTCAAGACAAAAATTCTTTAGCTTTTTTAGGCTTACATCAGTCCGAATTTGGATCCTGTGGACTTGAATAACACATCCATACGGGGAAAATGAATAAAAGTTGGGTTTATCCTGAAGGGTTCATCCCGAAGTATCCGCTCTGAAGGGAAAATACTTTGAGATGAATACCTACAAAAATGGTCATAATTAAGTGGCGGATGCTTACTTTTCCCTTTTTTGAGAAGATTTTGCTTGCTTTTTGTAGTTTTCTAATTATGTTACAATTAGACAGACATCGCAAAGAATCCAGTTATTGGCTTTCAGAACTTTGAACTTTACTTTTTTATTTTAAAACTATTTCCGCTGGAGGTTGTAAGATGCACAAAAAGATGCTTGCTTTCCTTATTCTCCTTCTGGTAGTGGGTTTAAACGCTGAGGCAAGCTCGGATGATTCCTTGAAAATCGCTGAGTTGGAGAAGAAAATTGCTCAGTGTAAAGATCCGCTGAAGATTGAGCCGGGGATATTCAAACAGATTAAAATTTTAAAGGGTGTAAAACCACGTCCCGACCTCAAAACACCAAGAGGAATAAAGGGCAAGGGACTGGTGCACGTGTTTGTTGACTCGGTTATTTATCCTGCTATCCAGACCAACTTTGATCAGTTCATCTCTGATCTTGAAACAGACGGCTACTCGGTCTCAGTAACTGAAGTTTGGAGCCAAACTCCGGAGGAGATTAGAGCAACTCTGCTGTCAGAATATACATCTTCTGGGTTGGAAGGAGTCATTCTGGTGGGAGACGTTCCCGCCGCCTGGATGGAAACTTATATGTATTACATCTCTCATTTTCCTACAGATTATTTTTACATGGATTTGGACGGAACCTGGAACGATTATGATGCGGATGGTTTCTATGATAATCTCTCTGGCAATCTCGATCCGGAAATCTGGTCCGGAAGAATTACCCCCTCCAATTGTATCTTTGGAGACGAGGTGAAACAGCTCAATCAATATTTCACCAAGAACCATGCTTATAGAACCGGGAGTTTGAGTCTTCCTGATAGAGCTTTGGGATATCTGGAATGTATCTGGTATCCGCAAGTTGAAACTTACCTGGGCTGGGTTTACGCTGATGTGACCTTTGTGGACCATGAGGACACTACCACCGCCCTCCATTACAAATATATGCTACAACAGGGATATGAATGGGTCCACCTTCTGTCTCACTCTTCCCCCTGGGGAAGCACCTTTTTCTTGCACAATGACACCTATGGAGGTGGAAGCGTGTTCAGTTACGAGATGCCCCATGTGAATCCCCAAGCCAACTTTGTCTTGTTGAACGCTTGTTCTAACGCCAAATACACCGAGACCAACAACTTAGGACAATCCTATCTTTTCGGAAGCGATTATGTTGTGGCAGTCATAGGAGAAACCCGGATTATGTACGGAGACGATTTTGAGGATCTATATGCAAGTTTAGGTGCCGAAAAGAACCTGGGTGAGTCTTTCCTGGACTGGATATGGTGGTGCTATGATGGGTTCTGGGGTTGCCATATATTTGGAGATCCTACCTTAAAGCCACATGGACACGGAAATCCACTCACTCTTGCAGGATTTTCACCCACCCGCATGAAAAAAGGTGATTTTGAATGGGACACCACCCCTATTGACATCTCTCCCTTTACCGATGGCAATCCTTCTGCCTGCGTGGATAACTCCGGCAATATCTGGACAGCCTGGAACGCAGGCAGGGACATCCGGGCAAATATCTGGACCAGCCATTATGATGGTATCTCCTGGTCTACGCCTGAGGAGGTTGCCTTTTCTGTCCCCTGGGATTTTCATCCATCCATGACCACCGACAACTCAGGAAACGTCTGGATTTTCTGGCAGAGCTACCGCGAGGTGGAAAATTATATAGATGGATGGGATATTTACGGGATCTACTATAATGGTTCGTCTTGGTCAAGCCCGATTAGAATTACAACAGTAGACCCGTATGATGTTGAACCAAAATCAGCACTTGATAGCTCAGGAAACGTTTGGGTGGTTTGGAGAACCGAGAGAAAACCGGACTCTGATATCATGTATAGTTATTATAATGGCTCCTCGTGGTCCTCAAATGCCTATGTAACTTCATCTTTGGATGAAGAACGAGATCCAGTGATAACAGTGGATAAAGATGGAAATGTATGGGTGGTGTGGTATGCGAAGAAAAACGGCAACTGGGATTTATATGCCAAATATTATAACGGTGTTAGCTGGTCACCGGAGATTCAAGTGACCGATGATCCCGGCTATGATCTGCAACCCTCGGTTATAGCCGATGCTTCAGGTCGGGTCTGGGTTCTTTGGCGTTCCAATAGAAATGGAAACTTAGACATTTATTCTAAGTATTATGAGGGGATAAGCTGGTCCTCTGACATGCCCGTAACCACCGACCCCGGTGATGACCTCTGTCCCAGCGTAACTTATAATGGTGGGGACAAAATACTCGTAACCTGGCAGAGCAACCGGGACGGTGACTGGAACATTTATCAGAGCACCTATGAAAGCGAATGGTCAACTCCAGCGCTCGTAAGCACAGATGAAGGCAACCAAATTCAACCAGCCGCTGAGTTTTCTGGAAATGACCATTTCGTCTCTGTATTCTCAGGTGACCAGGAGGAAAACTGGAATATTTATTGCGGTATGGCATTCACTCGTGGGGACGTCAACGGAGATGGGGTAATTGATATTGGCGATGTGGTTTGTCTTATAAATTACCTCTATAAAGATGGACCCCCACCTGTTCCCTTAGCTTCAGGTGATGTCAACTGTGATTATACTGTGGACTTGGGTGATGTAGTTTATCTGCTCAATTATCTATACAAAGGAGGACCGCCACCCTGTAGTTAATATCAAAAAGCCAGCGCTGGGGCTGGATTCATCCAGCCCCGCCAAAGACGGGGATCGCATGTCCTACGGATTCTGTGGAAATGCGACCCCTACAAAAACCCGTTTAAAGAATTTATAGGGGCGGGAATTCCCAGACGGGTCTCCGTCATCCCACCCCTCTTTCGTTCAGTTCTCCAATTGGCTTTGGGCATTCCAGGGACTGTTGAAAAACTCTATTG
>JAGMFA010000045.1 GCA_023127875.1 Candidatus Zixiibacteriota bacterium | reverse complement strand
CTTCGACAGGCTCAGGACGGTGACAGTTCGACTCCGCTCACTGTCCCTGAGCAAGGTCGAAGGGAGCAAGGTCGAACCGTCGAATGGCCGAACCTATCAAGGGAAGGTGTCTCAAAACTCGTTTTTTTGGTAGCCGCAGGTCATTTGACTCAAATGAGCTTTTAGCCTGCGCATAAGTTATTGATTTTCAATACAGCTTAACGCACCCTAAAGGGTGCGGCTACCATTTTTGAGACAGCCTATCAAGGGAGGGGGAATTTATGAGGTTCCCCGCCTTTGGCGGGGTTAGGGTGAGGGGTTCGTATGAATGCATACGCATATGTAAACTTATCGAAGATGCATACGCATTTCTTACTTTTGTATTAGTCTAAAAAAAATGAATTTAATTTAATTTTTCTATTGACAAGGTCAACTTAATTTCTTATATAAAATGCGTATGCACTTATACGGGCAGGCAAAGAAAAAAAGCGTGTAATTCACATTTTTCTCGAGGAGGTGGTCGAGAAGCTTAAAACAGTTAATGAATAATGAGCGGGCATTACCTAAGCTTTGGTTGTCTTCCTGTTTACAGCCTGAATTGAGGCAGAGGGTGAGTTGGATCAAATGACATTGCTTATCCGCAGGATCCAAATTCGGAGTTGAACAGGTAAAGGAAAGGGAAAAATTTTTCAGGGGAGAAAACACTTTAAACCAAAAGGAGAAGTAAAATGAAAAGAACCGCTTTAATTTTCTTGGTTTTGTTTCTTTTTGGGTTTGTCACATTTTCGTGGGGTCAATGTCCGGAGGATCCAAATGATCGTGGCGAGTGTGACACGTTACATGTTGTGCCTTACCAGTACGCTGGTCTGGCTGGGTTTCCAGCTACTGTTACAGTCAAATTGCTGGTCACGCATGACCAGACGGTAGCAACTGATTCGATAAAGGGCTTCGTGATTCCTCTGGCTTATACCCATACAAATTCATCCAAGTATTGCAGTTTGAGTGGTTGGTGGAACACCGTTGACCTGCATCCCTGGCCCAACCTTGACCGGAGCATCTTTCGTAATCTGGAGATAACTCCCGGCGATAGCATACGCAACCGGATGATGACAATGGCCTACGGATTCGGGCCGGAGTGGGACTTCAGGCAACTTATCGTGCATGATACCAATGACTTCTGGCTCTGTTCGACTCCAACCGGGACTCCGGATCAGCTGTGGTGGGAAGGTAATCGGGTGCTTCTGGCTACCATGACTTTCCGGGTTGAGGATACCATGACCATCTGTATCGATAGCACCTTCTGGTATCCCTCCAGTATATTGAAATGGAGCCGGAGCGACGCTGTTACGTACTTTCCCAGGCATAACATGCCCATTTGTTTTAAAGTCGATACTGCGGCTAGTAGTGTTAGAGAAATCCAGGGTTCCGACGATAGCAGACCCTCTGAGTTCTTCCTATCTCAGAACTATCCCAATCCATTTAACCCCGCCACAAATTTTGAGTTCAGCTTATCTTTGTCTGCTCACGTGAAGATCGATATCTTCAATATCGTGGGGCAGAAGGTGAGAACTTTGGTGGACGAGGAGATGAAGCCAGGGGTGTATGTGGCAGATTGGGATGGTAAGGATGAGAATGGGAAACCGGTCTCCAGCGGGATCTACTTCTACCGGATGGAGGCGGGAGAGTTCTCGGATATGAAGAAGATGGTGCTGGTCAAATAGCCTAACGAATAGCTCAACAGATTAAACAGATTAAGGGATTGGTCAACGGACTTGTCCTGAGGGCTTTGCCCGAAGGATTGAACGGATGGAAGAATTGGGCAGGAGATTATATCTCCTGCCTTTTTCTTTGTCAGCGCATTCTTGTGTTTAAGATGTAGCGGAAACCTTCAGGTTTCCACCAAGTATTTTGTCTGAATGTTCTGCTAAACACCGTGCATTTTTTGCTCTGCGAGGATGTTATCATCCTCGCTAAGCTATTGAACAACTTGTCCGCAGGATATGTAGGAGGGGGATGATAACATCCGGGGCTGTCGAAAAACGCCAAAACTGTAGTGGACGAGCTTGCTCGTCGGTCTTTTGTTGCCATCTAAGTAGTTGGAATTCAAAGGAATTTAAATTGCCCCAAAAACCCGAAAAGCAAGCTTTTCCACTACAAAACCACTTTTTCGACAGTCTCATCCCCTAAGAGCGGGAAGTTTTTATGTAGAGGCAGGGCTTGTTCTATTCTTGCTTTTTTCAACAGTTCCTGAAGCTTAACCCTAACATCTGCATCCTCATTACAAAGTTGAAGCGAAGACCCTTAGTTCTCCATGATTATAAGAAGTCAACTAACCCTCCGTTCTTCTACATTTTTGATTTACAAAGTGCTCCCGCAGAAGAGAATGTGTTCTATCGAATAATTAAGACAGAAGTTATAATTGATGACCAGACCACTTCCGATAAGAACTAAAGAGAAGAATTTCTGTCTTGTAATTTGACACATCTATTTCGTATGTAAATAGTGGATTTTAAGCTTAAGGAGCGGCTGGATGAAAAAGCACCTCCCACTTTTGACCATTGTGATTTTCCTTATGCTTGGGAACATTGTCCGGGGCGATTGTCCTGAAGATCCAAATGACCATGGCGAGTGCGACACCATGTATGTGGAGCCTTGGCCTGATGACATTTTTCTACAAGATGACCCACCATATTTCGTTCGGGTTCCCATCTATGTTACTTGTGATGTGGTTGACGGTTTGGATTCAATTTCGGGCTTCGCTATTCCCTTGTGCTACTCTCACAGCAATCCATCCAAGTATTGCAGCGTGAGTGCATATTGGAATAATACCAACCTGTATCCCTATCCTAACCTTGACCGGAGCATCTTCCGTCATTTTATAGAGGGGACGGATACAACTATTCACAACCGAATGATGGATCTAGCGGCTGACTTTTCAGGGAGGGAATGGGACACAAGAATCGTGGATATGAAAAGTGACAGCTCTTGGTGTTATTATTATCCGGAGGACACCACACTTGATTCTGCCTTTGTCCCGCCTCATTTCTGGCTGAGCCTTGTTCCCCTTGGCACGCAGGACCAAAGATGGTGGGAGGGGAGCAGAATTTTGCTCGCAACCATGACTTTTAAACTGGAAGATACCATGACCATCTGTTTAGACACCTGCTGGTGGCCACCCAAGTCACATCTGGCTTGGTCAAATCGTGCTGCCAGTGTAAAGATCCCCAGACCCGGGACTGGCGATTCGAGTAGTTTTGAGGTATGTTTCTTCAGGGGGCCTTCAGATGTGAGAGAAATACAGGGTTCTGAGGATAGCAGACCCTCCCAGTTCTCCCTGTCTCAGAACTACCCCAATCCTTTTAACCCCGTTACAAATTTCCGGTTCAGTCTGTCTAAGTCTGCTTATGTGAAGATCGATATCTTCAATATCGTGGGGCAGAAGGTGAGAACTCTGGTGGACGAGGAGATGAAGCCAGGGGTTTATGTGGCAGATTGGGATGGTAAGGATGAGAAAGGCAACTTTGTCTCTAGCGGTATTTACTTCTATCGAATGCAGGCGGGAGATTTCTCGGATATGAAGAAGATGGTGCTGGTCAAATAGCCTGACAGAATAGCCCAACAGATTAAACAGATTAAGGGATTGGTCAACGGACTTGTCCTGAGGGCTTTGTCCGAAGGATTGAACGGATGAAAAGATGGCAGGAGAGTTTATCTCCTGCCCTTTTCTTGTTAGCGCATTCTTGTATTTAAGATGTAGAGGAAACCTTCTCGTCCTGAGCTTGTGCTCAGCACCCTGTCTTCGACCCTGAGGCTCAGTCCCGAAGGGAGCTTGTTGAAGGGTCGAAGGAAGGTTTCCACAATTACATGTTGTAGGTCGAATATGCCTGCCAGCCATGGCTCGAAGACCTATTCGACAGAGTTTCTGCATTTTCTTTCGCGTAGCCCCGCCTTTGGCGGGGCACAGAGGCATAAAGCCTCTGCTACGCGCTTCAATTATGGGACACACGCTTCAGGTGGAAAAGAAAAACGGACAGGCAATTAACATCCGTCCGTTTTCATGGAGTCAACTTCTTGGAAATTGCTACCGGGCAAGGAGCGATTTCAGTTCACCTGGGGTGAAGTTGGTCTTTCCCTCGTCGGAGACATGAATGGCTTTGCCGCGCAGAAGGAAAATCACTTCATCTCCCAGAGCAAAAAATCTCCCCACCTCTGGAACACTGCTCAGGAGCTTGAAATACGCTTCGGAGAGGTTTTTCACCTTTATCGCCTCGATCTTGCCCTCATATTCACTATCCACCCAGAGCCCGTTTTTGTTGAAAAACGTCCTGTTTCCAATCTGAACCACCTTAGTTATTTTTTGTTCTCTTCCTTCCGCATCCAGATAGCCTTGAGGAGCCTGCAAAGCCTGAGCATATTTCTTTGTGGCTTTGGCTCGATTCACGGCTCCAGCGCCTACCTCAACTTTCATCTTGTCCCTCATGACAACCCCTGCCTGCGGTGCTAACACCTCGGCAGCCAGTCTGTAGTCGGCATCGACCAGAAAGGAGGTGTATTCAGTAATGATCCCATATTTCTTGGACAGTCTCACCACCTCATCCACCAATTCCTTGCTGTGACCATGAAGCCTCAATTGATCGATCAGATATCCGATCCTTCTGGTTGCCCATAGACGGGGGATGAAATCATATCTATCATCCGGGGAGAAGTTAATCTCATAGTTGAATCTGCGGGTGTCGCCCTGAGTAGAACCCATTAGCGTTACTCCGGTATGTCCCCCATTTTTGTATTTACCCAGTACAAGAAGTTGCGATCCTTTGAAGATGTCCGGAAGCTCTTTGGGATAGAGATCATAAACCTCCACATCACTAAAGGAGAGCCTAATATCTGTCAGAATGGGATGGGAAACCTTTTTGAAGAAGCCGGATACCTTTACCTCGATATCCTCGGATGGGCGGACGTAATCGGAGGTGGCGTGATTATCCTGAGCCAGTCGATCCAAAAGACGGGTGTTCACATCATAGCCCACTCCGAAAACAAATAACCTGGTTGTGGATCGGTTCGCCTTTTTAACATTTGCCAGGATATTATTGATGTCCGTCTCACCCACAGTAGGCAGACCATCAGTTAAGAAGATGATAAAAGACGCTTTGCCTCTGTCCTCGATCTGTCGGAGACCCGTATGAAGTGCGTCGTTTATGTTGGTTCCCCCATCAGCCTCACACCTGTCCACAAAAGAGAGAGCCTCACTGATATTCTGGTGATCTGCCCGGACCAACTCTGTCTTGAAGCTTTTAATTTCATCATCAAAGTCGATTATGTTGAACCGATCCCCTTCATTCAAGCTGTTCAAGCAAAAAGATAAGGCTCCCTTGGCTTGCTTTATCTTTTCTCCCTTCATGCTTCCTGAGGTGTCGAGGATGAAAATTATGTTTTTTCTTGAAGTCTTATCCGCGGCAACCTCCACCTGGGGAGAAATCATAGCCAAAAAATAACCCTGATGATCTTCATCTTCAAAGGGGAGAAGATTGAAGCCAATATCCTTCTCTGAAACTGTATAATAGAGAAAGAAATCCTTATCCGGGCGAGTGTTTTCCTCCACATAGGTCACCTTAGCATGGTGATCGTCTTCTTTTTCAATTCTGATATTATGCGAAGGGGAATAGATGCTTTTAATCGGCATTTTCGAATTTATCTTTAGGTTGACCTTCACACTCTGCAATGGGTCTTTGGAGAACTTCTCCGTGTTCAAGGTATAGTGATAGCCGCATATTCCTCCGGAGAGCTTCAAAATCTCTGAGTAATACAATTTGATGCGGGTCTCACCGTGGGCTGGAATAGGATAGACTGAAGCCTTAAACATCCCATCCTTGAAATACTCTAAAAGGGCGGGGTCCTTTTTTCTGCGAACGATGTCCTGATAGATTCTTCGGGCTTCATCTTTGTCCAAGATTTTACCCTTGATCTCTTCGCCTCCCACAAACATGGAGAACTTGGAGATGGAAGCATGCTCCGGTATGGGAAAGATGTAGGTCCCCTCAATGTCCCGATGATAGTTGTTTATGAAAACCTGATCCACCGCTGTCTGTGCAACCTGGTTGTCAATCTTTATGTCCACATGATGATATTTTATGGACAGATTGGGGGGAAAGGGTTTGCCAGGATGCGGAGGCATGGGAATAATGAAACCGTCAGCCCACCCAATTGTGCTGAGCAAGACCACCAGAATCAAGCTTGTGCCCAATATTCTTTTCATGACCAACCTCCTTTAGAAAAAGAGTTCAAAAGTTTAAATGTTCAAAAGTTCAATATCCAATCCTATTTTTTATACAAATCGTGAAAAGAAATATTCCTTAAAAATTTTCATCTTTGCCTCAATGCCTTTATTTTTTCCAGTCTGTCGCTTAAATTGTCCTTAACCTTCGGATCTTTGATCCGATCAAGATATTCTTCTATAAGTTTTGAACCTTCGGAAATGACTGCGGTATCCTGGCTAAGCTTGCCCAGAAGATAGTAGCCAATTGCTACCTGCAGATAGCCCAGGTTGGTTAATGAGTCTGTGGGATTTTCCTCAATATATGCTTTCCACGTCTGGATTATGCCTCTCAGCTCGTCTGCTTGAACCAGGGTATCATTTTCTGTCACCTTCGGGATTATCTTTTCATTCACCACATAATGATCCATGGTTAATAAGGCTTGGAGGTTTTGTTCGGAGAAAGCAACGATGTCCCTGCTTACCGCTTTTTGAGCTTTTCCTTTCTGGGGAACCTGGTCAGCTTTTTGGGTTTTCTTTTTGCGAGCAGCCATTTTTACTGCAACCTTCTCTTCAACCTCTCCCTCTACTCCTGCTCCAGTGGGCTTTGCTTCCGGAGATATGACTTGCGGTTCTGATGGTTTTTCAGTTTCTATGGAGGTTTGATCCTCCAAGGTGGGTGCATAAACAGGCACTGCTTTTTCTTCTGCAACCTTCGGCTGAGTGGTAATTTTTTCTTCTTTTAACAAAGCCTCTTTTTCGACTCCTTCTCTCTTTGGAGGAATTGCCTTTCCTTCCTGCTGAACAGCAGTGGCAGGTTCTCTTTTCATCTCAGGCTTTTCAGGTATTGATCCTATTTTCCTTCTGTCTTCTATTGGAAATCCTTTCTTCTTTTCCATTTCCATGATTTCAAGCTGTGGTTGCTTTTCAGTTTGAATAACCGCTTTGGAAGGAAGTATCTCCTCTCCCCGATAATCCACATATAGTTTCCCGATGATGAAGACCAGCACCACCGATGCCAGACCGGCGGCGAGCTTTATCTTTAAAGGAGAGAAAGAAAAGATACTCTCCAAAGCTTTCTTTAAACCAAATGCAGGCGATCTTTCTTTTCGGGCAAGGATTTTCTCCCTTACCCGACTGGAGAAGCTGTCCCAGTATTCCTGGGGTGGTTCTTTTATTTCAATTTTTTTCGCCCTTCCTTCGACCGATTCCAAAAGCGCTAATTTCTTGGCGCATCTTTCGCATTCAGAAAGATGTTCTTTTAGCTCCTTTTCCTTACCTTGATCCAGTCTCCCATCCAGAAAAAGGTAAATCAGCTTATCAAATCTTCCGCAACTCAACTTATTTACTCCTTATATTCCTTCAACTCATCCTGCATCTTTTCCCTGGCTCTGAAGAGCCGGGACATCACCGTTCCTAAAGATATTTTCAACGTTTTGGCAATCTCCTCGTAGCTTAAGTCTTCATATATCCTCAATACCAACACTGCCTTATACTTCGGCGGAAGCGAATCCATAGCCTCATCTATCTTATTCTCCAACTCCTTTAAGGCTAAATGATCTGAGGGATCAACCCCGGTCGCCGCCCTCTCTAACGGGCTTGCCTCTTCTTCAAATTGGCTTTCCGGAATCATAAACTTCTGACGCTTCAGGAAATTTATGCTCAAATTCATACATATCCGGTATAACCAGGTATAAAAACTATAACCGGTCTTAAACGATTTGATGGCAGAATAAGCATTAATGAAAGTCTCCTGAGCTATATCGTCTGCGGCATCATGGTTTTTGACCATGCGATAAGCCAAAAAATAAATCCTTCTCTGGTAACGTTTCACTAAAAGATCAAAAGAAGGGAGATCACCTTTCTGAGCTTTTAAGATCAGCTCATCATCATTTTGTTGATTGAAAGGCGCCGGCCCTTCACTTTTGTTCATCAACACTACCGCCTGATAGAATACAGATTAACTTGAGAATTATTCCCAAAAATTTTAACCTCTCCCCCCTTAATCCCCCTCTCCACTTCATAGATGGCACAGATTATATACCAGAAGTTCCAAAAGCATCTTATCCGGCATTAGATTTGACTTTAGGTCAACATCGGTTTGATACAAGATAATCAATCCTTTTTCCAATTCCTCCAGGCTGAAATTCGGTGCGTGTTTCTGATATTTGGACGCCAGAAATGGCTTTGTCTTAAGGAAAGATGCAAGGGATACCCCGGAGCCAGAAGGAAATTCCTTGGTTTGAATCAACTTTTCCAGATGTTGGGTTAGCCAAAAGATTATTCCGCCAGGTTTTTCGCCTGATGAGACCAGATTCCTTAAGATCAAAAGCGATCCTTTTGTATCCTTTTCCCCGATGGAATCAATCAACTGGAAGATAGTGTGAGTTCTGGACAGACCTGCCACTGATTCCACGTCGGATGAGGCTATGGTATCCCTTTCTCCAATATAGGTCACCAGTTTGTTTATCTCTGTGACTAAATCGGCAAGATTATTTCCCACAAGATTCTGCAAAATAAAGACAGCACCTCTTTCGATTTTTTTGCCTTCTTCTTTTATCCTGTTTGTGATCCAGGCTGAAGTTTGACTTTCCCACAATCGGGGAAACTCCACCGTGGTGGCAAGTTTCTCCAAAGCTTTATGAAATTTTGCCGGGGAGGTAATTTTGGGGGAAAGAAGAATTAGGCAAACTGAATCAGGAAACTTGGGCAAGAATGACAACAATACGTCTTTGGAGAAGACGGACAGCTTGTCCAGATCAAACACCACCACCACCCGCCTTTTTGCATTGACAGGAGAGGTGGAAGCTTTGTTTATGATCTGGTCTGCACTGATCTCCGCTCCATACAAAAGATCCAGATTAAAACTCTTCAATTCGTCCGGCACCAAAATGGAGACAATCTTCTTCCAGGCTTCCTCCTTCAAGAAATCCTCTTCCCCTGTGAGATGATATAACAACTCCATCTTTTCCGCAGGATCCTTAGTACCGGACTTAAGTTTGTTTAACCACTGGGAATATGTGATTTTCTCTCCCATATTTCCTTTCGTTCACCTTTCATTTCTCGTAGGTAGTTTATCTATCGCTATAGATGAAAGGTCTCTTTCGTTTTTACATGGAATCGACCTCTTACCAGTTCAAATTAGCGAATCAAAATATGGTTGTCAATAAAAAAGAGCCTCCGGGGGACGTTGGAGGCTCTCTTTGGCAGAAGGGTTCACCTTGAAGGGTTCACCCTGAAGGGGATGAAGGAGGATTCTTTATCTGAAAGCTAGCTCGCTTTGAGCCGGATTTTCCTTCTGAGGAATCCAGTTTAGACTATAAGGAATTTTCTTTTTGTAAACTAAAGCCATGTTTCGATAAGGCTCTAAATCCTTGTTGCAGACCATCTGTAGGTTTACCTGGTTAATCACCATAAAGCTGTCGCCAAGTATCTCCACGGTTTTGTTTTGAAACAGATGGGGATTGATCTCAATAAATTCTAAAAGTGCCAGAAGACTGGCATACTCACATTCGACCGGGTTGCCTTTAAATTGAGCCCGGAAGACTATTCCTAAGTCGGGAATAGAAAATGAAACCACTCCATTATGACCAACCTCGCTATTTTTGTCTCGGGTCGTTCCATAAAAGAAGCATTGCATTTAAAGCCTCCTTATCAATCAGTCGATAACCATACCTCCTTATTTTTCTACTCTCAAGAAAAGCAAAATATGTGCCGTTGAAATGCTGTAGCTTCAGGGAGTGGAAAGGGATAGATGAGATCAAACCCATAATCTTTCTCTGAAGGTCATGGGATGGGAACTAATTGCCAGTCAATGAGATGCTGATGTTAGATTATAGAAAGCTTTGAGATGCTCTCAGCGCTTTAAAAATTTGGATGGAGACGAATTGGAATACAATGCAATCGCTTTATGCAAGTTGGTTCATACTTACTGCAACCTGCTACATAGGGGGGAGTTGTGAAAGGAACTGTAGATTTGAAGTTTGATCATGGAAACCTAAAGGTTTCCGCTACAATTACAATAAAAAAATGTAGGGGTGGAGCTTCAGCTCCACCCACATCCTTTTCCCGAGATCGGCGGGAACAAGTTATAGATTCTATGGACCGGTTTTTACTCCTGTTTCTTGCGGTGCGTAATGCGTTCCCCCGAGAGTTTTTTAAAATGGATTTTGCCGTTTTGCATTTTTGGATTATGTCTTACCATCACTTTAAAGGGAGAAGTTTGGCCAGGAAGTAGAGGATCATACGTGATCAAAGCCTCATCAGAACTGATAAATACATGATCTGCATCATAGAGTAGAAACACAGCCATAACCTGTCTGAGGGTGTCAATTGCAGAAATGTTCGAAACCTCCCCTTCAGCGACCACAAAATCTCCTTCTTTTCTCCAATTCCAGCTCTGGAGTTCTAACGGTGCATTGAAGCAATCCTGGGCTTTCTGCCAGGCATCTTTGGCTTTTTCGCCCATCCCTTTTTTCGCATAAATAACTGCCAGTTGATTTAAGGCACTGCAATTTGTGCTGTCTTTTTGAATCAAGGGTTCCAGAATACTCATAGCTTGATCAAAATTCTCCTGCTCCTGGTAAACCTGGGCAAGAAAAACCTGAGCTTCCAGATCTGTCGAGTCAAGTCCCAATACCTTTTCGAAGGCCACCTGTGTGGAAGCCAGAAGTTCATTTTTCTGTTGGGTTAGTTCTTTTATTCTAGCAGTTGACTTCTCATCTTTAAAATATTCTCCGGACTCGTCTTTCAAGGAATCAAGCCTCATGTTTGTCTGTATGATCTTCTGAAGATAAATGGTCCCCATGTTAAAATGACCATCCTTATAAGTAGAATCTGCGGCAATCAGTTTCTGGGAATATGAAAGAGCCTGATCGTAGTCTCTGGAGTTGCTGTAAATGGAGACGACATTGACCAGCACCTCCACATTGTTTGGCTCTTTTTCCAGAATCTTATTATATTCTTCCAAAGCCTCCTTTTGTTTTCCGGCGTAAAACAAGGCGTCCGCATAGCCTCTTAACATATCAGGATTATTCGGATCCAGCTTTAGTCCATCTTCCAGATATGAAAGTGCCTCATCATACTGTCCCTTCAAGGTGTAGGCATATCCAGCGTTTAAAAAACTCCTGAAGTTGGAAGGATCGATTATGGTGCAGGTGAGAAACGCATCTAAAGCTTTATCAAAATCCTTCTCATTAAAAGCCTTAGCTCCCTGATTGAATACCTGTGTCCATTTTTCTTTCCTCATTGAATTAAGCTCATCCACCCATTCAACTTTTTTGCTTTTTAGGCTTTCCGCCATAGCGAATTGCTCTCCCATACCCCGATAATTCTTTTTATGATAATAAGCCTTTCCCAAAAGGAAATGCATCTCAGCATCGTCGGGGTAGAATGAGAGTGCTTCTTCAAGTTTCACCACCGCGCTGTCGTACATTCGATACTCATCTTTAAGATCGATCTTGGCAGTGGTTTTGTAAGTGTGAGCAGGAAATCGGGGCTTTTTGGCTTTTTGTCCCCAAACTGCACTTGCTATAAAAACCAATAATACCGCCATCAGGATGATCCGCAAGGACTTCATTTAACGCTCCTTGTGTTGAAGGTTTCAGGTTGTTTTTTCATTTCTTCATTATTATACGGCTTTTTGAACGGCTCTCATAATCTCAGAAAGAATTTTTTCTTCTGGGACTGCTCCTTCCACAGAAGATTCTTCATTGATTATGGTTCTGGGCATCCAAAACACCCCATACTTGTTCACCAGATCTACCACCAGGACCATACCTCCACTCTCAGATAGCGAACGATCCGTCTGGTCAAAAGAGAGACCAGTCTCATCTTACCACAAAAGACCTTGGCATATCCGGACATGCCCGGCTTTAAAAGATAATCTTTATTTTCGATCTTGCAAGTGACCGTAAAAGTTTTTTTCAGCCCCTCCACATCTGCTATCTGTGAAATCTTTGTCACCTTCCCCCAAAAAGTCAAGAAGGGATAACTTCTAACCTTTAGTTTAACCGGAAGCCCCTTCTTTAGCACATCTAAATCCTTTTCCGACAACTTGATCAAAACCCGCATGGTGTCTAAGTTGGCGATGCTCAAAAGATTATCACCAGAACTTATGGAGGTGATCACCCCCCGGATGGGACTCTTTATCTGGGAGGCGGAGATCTGATCTTCCAGAAATTTTAGTTTTGCCTCCAGCTTCCCTATCTCTGCCTCTGCCATGGAAAGCTCCTCCGGTCTGGCTCCGTTTCTCATGATTTTCAGCTCATTTTGGGCGATCTTTAGCTGGTTTGATAATACCGAAACCTTAGTCTGCACTTCCTCCAGCTCCTGATTGCTGATCAGATTTTTTTGATGCAGATCGGAAAACCTGGAAAGCTCCTTTTCTTTGAGCTTAAGTTCGCTTTGAATTTGAGCCACCTTATCCTTTGCCTGCTGGATGGCTTCCTTTCTGGCGCCCTTTTGAAGCAAGGCATAAAACTCTTTAGCCTTTCTTAAAGCCGCTTTTGTCTGGGCTAAATCAGAAAGATAAGAGGGGGAAGAAAGCTCTGCCACTGTCTCTCCCACCTCCACCTCCTGACCTTCTTTTACTCTGGTTACCAGATTCAGGCTGGTGTAATCGTCAGCAAAAAGCCTAAGCAGATTCACCGACTTTTTTTCCTGGCTTCCTCTCTTAAAGAACTCAGAGGTTACGGTTCCATCCGGCGAGCTTTTCAGAACGAAGCATTCTAAAGCTTTGATCTCACAGGGGTTTCCTATTTTCAGCTCCATCTTTACTAAAAACAACGCCAGCATCGCTACCACAATTACGACAGAATAAATTATAATCTTTCTGGGCACCATCAGTTCTTCCTTTTTTGTGAAAAGGAATTGAGATATCCCCGCCAATGCCACTTTGGCCGGTTGCTTAAAAATAAGAAAAATCAAGAACAAAAACAAGATAAATCCGAACCCGCCCAGCTGCGTGACCAGGAAACGCTCCACCTTGATGAAGATGAAGGAAAGCAGTAAAGCCGAATAAAGAAGAGAGAGAATCCCATACCAGATATATACTTTTTTTGCCCTAAGAGAGGCTTCAATTTCTAAGTCCTTCTGTTTTAAAAATCTTTTCTTTAAAAGTAACGAAATATATCCGAATGCTTTTTTCCTTAAATTGGGAATCTCCAGATAGTCGGTTAAAAGATAGTATCCATCCAGTTTTATCAGGGGATTGAAGTTGAAAAGAACGGTTATCCCTGAGGTGATGACCACCACGAAAATGAAATTGGAAAGTCCGGTGTCCAGTGCGGTCACCCTCCACAAAATGGTGGCAACTGCCCATACAAATATCTGGCAGTATGCCCCGGCGAAGGTGACCCATAGCCTTTTTGATTTCTCCTTAAACAGATAGGCGTCGCTCACGTTGCAGAAAAAACAGGGCTGGAAATAAAGCA
>JAGMFA010000044.1 GCA_023127875.1 Candidatus Zixiibacteriota bacterium | reverse complement strand
CAGATTAACCAGATTAACCAGATAAATACGCATCTGTTTAATCCCTTAATCTGTTGGGAGATTTTAACCATCTTGACGATTTAAAAAACCATGGAACAGATAACCGGTCGGGTCTGGAAATTAGATGATAACATCGATACGGACGTGATCTATCCGGGAAAATATCTTCCCATAATAGATGCGCCGGAGATGGCTTTACATGCCCTTGAAGGTTTGGATGCCGAATTTCCCAAAAAGATTAAAAAGGGTGACATAATTGTAGCTGGTTTCAATTTTGGCTGTGGTAGTTCGCGAGAACAGGCTGCCACTTGTCTAAAATATGCCGGTATCGCTTGCGTCGTGGCAAAATCCTTCTCCCGCATTTTCTTTAGAAATGCCATCAACCAGGGGTTGGCTCTGGTTCAATCTAAGGAAGCGCCGGATCAGATCCAGCCAGGTGAGATCATCACCATCAATTTCGCCAGTGGAGAGATCACACTTTCGCAAAATCAAAAATTCTCCTTTCCCCCTTTGCCGGAATTCTTGATGGGGATTTTGGAAGATGGGGGCCTTATCCCCCATGTGAAAAAGAGCTTGAAAAGTTGACTTAAAAGAGCCTTCCACTGCCCCTCTTCTTACAAATCGTGCCTAGGCATTAAGCAACTCAATTCCAGACCTGTTTAAACCATCTTCACTCGAATTGTGCCCCTTCATTGCAATCTTTATGAAGAAGGTTGCATATTATTCATTATAACCGATTCTGTAGGTGGCAGTTTCTTTAAAATGTCTCCTCGTCATCTCTTTGATTATAAGCATCTTAATTCATTTACCTCTCTTCTTATCTTACTATTCACCCTTAAAGCTATAAAGAAAGCTGAGGCATGATTTTTGCTTTTTTGTTTTCCCAGAATAGGAGGGGAGTATGAAGAAGATTTCAGTTCAGCCCAGAATTACATGTTTCATCTCAGCCCAGACGCTTCTTTCGAACAAAGAAAAAAGACAAAACGGACTAATCGGTTTCGCCGTCCCGGATCTGGGCATCCTTTTTAAAGAGCGTTATTTTGGTACTCACTATGAGCTGGAGTATATCAGCCTTCTGGCTCTTCTTCGTTTCATCGAGAAAAACTACAAAGCCTTCGAAGGTCAAAAGCTCAATGTTTTGTGCAGTAGCCCGTTGTTAGTCTATCAAATGACCGAGAACACGCTTTGTCAAAAGGAATTGGAACGACACCGAAATTTGGCATTAGCCTACAAAAAGAAATTAAAGTTCTCCTTAAGCTGGGTCCCGGAAAGCCAAAACCGGACGCAAAACGGAATGATAGATTTTCCTCCTTTGAAAAATTCCTTCGATTTCAAATTCGAAGACATCCTTAAGAAAATAGTATAATCTAAAAATCCCTCTGTTCACTGGATCAGCTTTTACTCAAACGAATTGAGTTTATTGTTTTTGAAAAAAATCTGTGTTTGCGTTCAATCCGACCTGCCATCTGTAGGTCTGGAATGTTCCCCTGTGGGGAGCTTCGAACTTTCCATCTATTTTTGTGCATAAGAAAAAAGGGGGTAGCCGCAGGCTTCAGCCTGCGGTGTGGAGATGGAAGAGCCGTTGAATTTATCCTTGACTCTAATTTCTCAATTGTTACATTTATCTTCAACTTGACAGCTTCGACTCCAAATCCGTTGAAGCAGAAAGTTGAGAATAAACCTCTAACTTTTGTGTATTCAGGATAGATTTCGTTTTTTCGACCAAGATCGGTATCAGTTGATGATTTGAATGCCATGCTCGCCTCTCTTAAAAGATCACTTTTTTTAGCAATCATAGCTTTCGTCCTCTTTTGCCCTCCTTATTTTTTGTCCGCTAGATCCATGGGAAAAGCGCAGTCGATCAGTCATCCAGAAAATCAAAAGGAAACTTTCCGTCTTCTTGTGTCACCGAAAGAATATCCGGTGATCTCACCTGCTTTGAAACGGTTTCTATCCGATTGTTCTTCGGAAGATTTCGTGAAAGTGTGGATCTTCTTTACTGACAAAGGTGTTTTCTCGCAGAAGCAATATCAACAGGCAAAAGCTACTTTCAAGAACTCACTTACCGGATCCGCTCTAAAAAGAAGGTTGAAGAATAAAGTAGAAATTGACTTTCTGGATCTTCCGATCAATCAAAATTATGCAGATGAAGTTTTAAAATTGGGAGGAAAGTTCAGGAAAAGATCCCGATGGCTAAATGCCATCAGCCTCCAGATTCAGGTGGATAAAATCGAAAGGATAGCCCAGCTTCCTTTTGTAAGAAAGATCAAAAAAGTAGTTAGCTTTAAGAGAAAGCCGCCAAAGATTGAGCCGATTCATGGTAAGCTTTGCCGAGAAAAAGAGTTAGCCGGCTATGGCAGAAGGTATGGATCCTCATGCCGCCAGCTTGATCAGATAAATGTTCCCGTTGTCCACGACATTGGCTTTAAGGGGGAGAACGTGATCGTGGGCATGCTGGACACCGGTTACCGGAAGGATCACCAAGTATTCGCTAGTGCGTATTCTGAGTCCCGGGTTCTGGCGGAGTGGGATTTCATCAATGATGATGGCAACACTCAGAATGAAGGAGGAGACCCTTCGGGCCAACACGATCACGGCACCTACACCTGGTCAGCTCTGGGTGGAGAATATGATGGAGAGCTTTATGGTCCTGCCTTTAAAGCAAGCTTCGTTCTGGCAAAAACTGAAGACATCTCTGGGGAGGAACCGATTGAGGAAGACAACTGGGTAGCAGGCTTGGAGTGGGCAGATTCCATTGGAGCAGAGGTGGCGTCAAGTTCTTTAGGGTACACTGATTGGTATACATATTCGGATTTTGATGGTAATACCTGCGTCACCACCATTGCGGCAGATATAGCCGCCAGCCGCGGAATTGTGGTTTGTAACGCCATGGGAAACGATGGTCCGGGAGATGGCACGTTGATCGCACCAGCAGATGCAGATAGCATCTTAGCCTGTGGCGCTGTGGATGTATGGGGAGACATAGCCGGCTTCAGTTCACGAGGTCCCACCTACGATGAAAGAATTAAACCGGAGGTGGTTGCCAGAGGAGTGGATACCTATTGTGCTTCAGCTTTGGGGATAGATCAATATGGCTCAGTCAACGGAACTTCCCTTTCTACCCCATTGGTGGCAGGGTGTGCCGCAGTGCTTTTATCCGCGCATCCGGACTGGACGGTTATGCAAGTCAGAAAAGCATTGATGATGACCGCCAACAATGCTTCCTCTCCTGACAACACATACGGTTGGGGTTTGGTCAACCTGTTTGCCGCTTTAAACTACAATCCTTCGGGTGCGTTGACCATCCAGCATGATCCGCCTTTGTTTACTTCCGACACACAGAATCCATATATTATGTCCGCGACCATCACCCCGGGAAATGGATTGAGTGAAGATTCGTTGTTTCTTTTCTGGCGCTCAGACACATTTTCTCCTTTTGGTAAACAGGGTTTGCAATCACTTGGCTCTGATCAATATCAAGCAGAGATTCCGGCACAAAGTGCGGGAACTATATTACATTATTATTTCTCAGCACAGGATAGTTTGAACAATGTTGTCAACTTCCCTCTGGGCGCCCCTCGTTTTAAATTCAAGCTTTATGTAGCCACCGATTTTATCACCTTTGATTTCGAGGATGGTTTTTTTCACTGGGAAACGGGAGGAGTCAATAATCAGTGGTGCATTACTTCGAATGATTCCAGTCAGGGAACATTCAGACTGACCGACAGCCCGCCAGCAGAATATCAAAATAATACCGATAGTTGGGCAGGTATCAAAAAGACGTTTGATCTGACCGACGTAGAAAATCCTCAGCTCTCCTTCTGGCACCGGTATCAGTTCTGGTCAGGTGATAGCGGTTTTGTGGAGATAAACCTAGATGGAGGCAAAAACTGGGAGCGACTCTGCTCCGCATTTGACAGTACCCAAGGCGGCTGGACACAAGTGAGCCTGCCACTCGATGCCTACACAGGACATACTAACGTGAAATTCAGATTTCGTTTGATTTCTGATGATGAGGGTACTGGAGACGGCTGGTATATCGACGAGGTGCAGGTTAATTTCAAGCCTACCTCAGTTGAGGAAGAGCCTGCTTCGATACCCTTGCAGTTTAGTTTGGATCAAAACTATCCCAATCCCTTTAACCCCACCACCACTATACCCTTCACCGTTTATGGTTCACGGTTCATGGTTCACAGTCCCAGCCACACCACCCTCAAGGTTTACAATGTACTGGGGCAGAAGGTGAGGATTTTGGTGGACGAGGAGATGATGCCTGGAAATTATCAGGTTATCTGGGATGGAAAAGATAATCAAGGAAAAGAGGTGGCGAGCGGAATATATTTCTATCAACTTGTCACAGAGAATAGCGGAGTTACTAAAAAGATGATGCTTTTGAAATAGAAAGAACCAGAACCCAACTTAAGTTAGGCTCTGGTCTTCAACTCTATTGTCTATCAGTCGAAAATTAAAACATAAAAGGAGCAAAAAGATGAACAAGCTAAAAGAAATTGACATGGAAATATACAATGTCATCTACGGCGAGACCAAAAGGCAGGCTAATGGGCTGGAGCTTATCGCCTCGGAGAATTTCGTTTCAGAGGCGGTGATGGAAGCGGCAGGATCGGTGATGACCAATAAATATTCCGAGGGCTATCCAGGGAAAAGATATTATGGGGGTTGTGAGTTTATGGATATTGCGGAGAATTTAGCCCGGGATCGAGCCAAGGAGCTTTTTGACTGTGAGCATGTCAATGTTCAACCGCACTCCGGTTCGCAGGCTAATATGGCGGTTTATTTTTCCGTGTTGAAGCCGGGAGATACCCTTTTAGGGATGAATCTTTCTCATGGGGGACATCTTACCCATGGACACCCGATAAATTTCTCAGGGAAATTCTTTAATGTGGCTTCTTATGGGGTGGACAAAAAGACAGAGATAATAGATTATGATGAGCTAAAAAAGATTGCCATCGAAGCCAAACCCAAGATGATCGTGGCTGGTGCGTCTGCTTATCCACGTGAGCTGGATTTCAAAAAGTTCAGGGATGTGGCAGATGAGGTGGGAGCGTATTTGATGGTGGATATTGCTCACATCGCCGGTTTGATTGTAGCGGGAATACATCCGTCGCCCATTCCTCGTGCTGATTTCGTAACCACTACGACACACAAAACTTTAAGGGGCCCTCGAGGCGGAATGATCATGTGTAAGAAAAAATATGCCAAGGACCTGGATAGAGAGGTTATGCCGGGCATTCAGGGTGGTCCTTTGATGCACGTGATCGCGGCCAAAGCAGTGGCATTTAAAGAAGCTATGGAACCGTCTTTCAAAGAATACCAACATCAGATTGTAAAAAATGCAAAGGCGCTGGCAGATGCGATGGCAAATTTGGGCTATCACGTGGTCTCAGGCGGAACCGATACTCATCTGATGTTAATCAGTCTTATTGAAAAAAATATCACCGGTAAAGTGGTGGAGGAGGCATTAGAAAAGGCAGGAATTACCGTTAACAAAAATACTGTGCCATTCGATCCACAGAAGCCATTCATCACCTCAGGCATTCGCATGGGCACGCCGGCATTGACTACCAGAGGAATGAAGGAGCCGGAGATGGAAAATATCGCAACTTTAATTGACAAAGTCATCTCCAACTTAGGCGACGAAGATGTTTATGCTAAGGTAAAAATAGAGGTCTTGGAATTGTGCCAGAAATTTCCTCTATATAAAGAAAGGCTGGAAAAGGCATAAAAGCGTTTAGAGTTTAAGGTTTAAAGTTCAAAGTTCAAGGTTCAAGGTTCAAGATTTAAGATTCAAAGTTCAAGATTTTCAACTCAAATCTCAAGTCTCAAATCTCAAGACTCTGATGTCTGATCCGTTCTTAGAGAAGCTACAAAAAGGGGTGGTGCTCTGTGATGGGGCGATGGGGACCCTTCTATATATGCGCGGTGTCTCCTACGAACGCTCCTTCGACGAACAGACCGTCTCCAATCCAAATGTGGTGCTGGGCGTGCACCGGGACTACATCAAAGCCGGAGCGGAGATTGTTGAGACCAACACCTTTGGGGCAAATCAGGTCAGGCTGAAAAAGTTTGGATTGGAAGATAAAGTTAGAGAGATAAATCTAAAAGGTGCCAAGATCGCAAGAGAGGCAAGGGAGATTGAGGGCAAGGAGGTGTTTGTCGCCGGCTCGATGGGCCCTATAGGCAAACCCTTGACACCATTAGGAGAACTCTCAGAGAAAGAAGCACTTGATATTTTCCAAAGACAGAGTGAAGCTTTGCTTGAGGGTGGGGTGGATCTGTTCATAGTGGAGACATTCTCGGATTTGGTGGAGATAAAGCAGGCGGTTGTGGCTATAAGGAACATCTGCCAGCTTCCCATAATAGCCTCCATGACCTTTGATCAGGATGGTAAGACTTTCATGGGTTATTCCCCGGAAGAGGTGGCAACTAAATTGAGTAATCTGGGGGTAGAAATAATTGGAGCAAACTGCAGTGTGGGTCCCCAGAAGATGCTGGATGTGGTTTTCCGTCTGCGTAAAGCTACCGACGAGATGATATCGGTTCAACCAAACGCCGGGCTTCCTCGTTTTGTGGATGGAAGATTCATCTATCTCTCCTCGCCGGAATATTTCGCCCAATATGCCAAAGAATATGTAAAAATTGGAGCGAACATCATCGGCGGCTGTTGTGGAACAACCCCTGAATATATTCAGGCTTTATCTATTATGCTCAAAAACATCAACACAGAAACGATCACGGATAGAAAGGTCAGCGTAACAGTTGAGGAGAAGATAAAGGAAGAAAAACCTCCGAAAAAGGAAAAAAAGCAAGCCTCAGAGTTTTCCTCAAAGCTGGGAAAGGAATTTCTTGTTTCGGTGGAGGTGGATCCTCCCAGAGGGGTTAACACTGAAAAGATACTTAAGAACGTGGAGAAGCTAAAACAGATCGGGGTGGATGCGATAAATATTGCCGACAGTCCCATGGCCAGGGTAAGGATGAGCTGTGTATCTTTGGCTTATCTGGTAAAACAAAAGATTGGAATAGAAACCATTCTCCACCTCACCTGCAGAGATAGAAACCTGATGGGTCTTCAGTCAGACTTACTAGGAGTACATGCCCTGGGCATTCACAACATATTGGCTGTAACCGGTGATCCCCCTGTTTTAGGTGACTATCCTCAGGCAACTGCGGTATATGATGTGGATTCCATAGGGTTGGTGAAGATCGTGAACAAGTTGAATCAGGGAACTGACTGGGCGGGCAATTCTATCGGTTCACCCACCCTTTTCTGTGTGGGGGTGGCGGTGAATCCCAACGCAGATGATCTAAAAAGAGAGATAGATCGATTTGAAAGGAAAGTGGAAGCGGGCGCTGATTTTGCCTTCACCCAGCCCATGTATGACTTGAAAATTCTTGAGCAGTTTTTACAAAAAGTATCTCATATCAAAATTCCTATATTCTTGGGCGTTCTCCCCTTAAGAAGCTATAAGCATGCCGAATTCATGCATTACGAGGTGCCGGGGATAAATGTACCTGAAAAGATCAGAGCAAGAATGAAGCAGGCAAAAGATCAGAGCGCTCAGGTAGGGACTTTAGTGGCAAAGGAGATATTGGGGGAAGCAAAGGCAATGGTGGATGGAGTCTATTTGATGCCATCCTTTGGAAGATTTGAAATGATCTCAGAAGTGTTGGAAGGATTTGACCTCAAAGCTTGATCCTGAACAGAACAGGAAACCGTCGGAGAGAAATGCTAAAGCCATATTTCTGCCCCCCTACAAGATTGTAGTTGCCCAATTCATTGGGCTTGATAAATTGAGCAAACTAAATTTAGTTACCCTTGCATTCCAACCAGTTACGTTTCGTGAAAAACCGCACCAGCAAGCTGGTGCACTCCGGTTCTAGGTTTTTTAACATCCCCTTCAGTAAGCGCGACGGGTAGATCTTGCGACACATAGCTGGCAGGCATATCCGACCTACGACTTCTATATCCGTTCCATCTGTTTAATCCGCTGACCGTTCTTCTGCTCCAGGCGGGTGTTCTTCATCCGCTGTTCATTTCCCGTTGGTGAAGAACACCAACGGGAAGCGAAAAACCGCACCAGCAAGCTGGTGCACTCCGGTTCTAGGTTTTTCAACATCCCCTTCAGTAAGCTCGACGGGTAGATCTTGCGACCCATGGCTAACAGGCATATCCGACCTACAACTTCTATATCCGTTCCATCCGTTGACCGTTCTTCTGCTCCAGGCGGGTGTTCTTCATCCGCTGTTCATTTCCCGTTGGTGAAGAACACCAACGGGAAGCGAGTTAAATTGTTTGTTGCTAGTATATATAAAAAAACTGGAGTGTCAAGTCCGCCGAGGCGGGATCTACGATTTCTGCTTGACTTGAGTTCCGCTAAAGCGTCCAGACGGAATACTCCAGCAAACTTGTCGGATAGGTCTTGCGACCCATGGCTGGCAAGTATATCCGACCTACAACTTCTATATCCGTCCCATCCGCTTAATCTCAGTTGAGTCAAATGACCGTTGACCGTTTAATCCGCTGATCTTCTCCAGGATGACTCTATTATCGTGGCGGGAATTCGAGTTTACCGAACCATTTGTAATTTACTTCTTTGAATAGATTGTCTCTGGCCTCAACGTCGCCTAAGAACGCCCATTCGCCCGGATCCATCCATTCACCCCGTCCGAACTTTTCCCCCATCTCAGCTAATCTGACGAAATTTTGATGATGTTCAGACAGTCTCAATTCTGCATAGTCCCTTGCGCTCCAGGTGGAGATCAAGAATTGCCAGTCCGATGCCTGAAGCATGAAAAGCTCGCGGGCAAGTTGCTTTAAAATCTTAATCAAGTTTTCATCTTTGGTTTCGCCGAACTCCTGCACCAATTTTTGCATCCTTATTTCATTCTCATAGATGTGTTTCCAGGTCCACTGGGTCCATTCGTTCAGCCAGATATAATGGTATCCACCCTCTCCCCAAGAGCCCTCTGGAATGGAAATCACCTGGGTGGGCTTTGTCTCGTCCAGAAAATTACTGCAAGTTGTCAGCTCGATTTCCGGATCTTCTGAAACATACTTCAAAACCAGCTTCAGAAATTGTATGCCTTCAAACCACCAATGCCCGAAAAGCTCGGCATCAAAAGGAGCACACACGATTCCATTTTTTCTGGTTTCTTTGTGATACTTAGTCAACAGACTTTTTATTAATCCTTTAAAATGGGAGGCATTCTCCGGGACCCTCTTTTGGGCATCCTCTGGAAAGTATTCCCATTTATCGCCTAAATCGCTTTTAGCAGAGGTCACCTTCCAGTATCTGTGACCTCCGGGGAAATGTTTTTTGTGGAAGTCTAAATAATTTCCATCTCCAGGATAGCCCCATTCTCCGCTCCACACCTGCAGGCCGGTATCTGGATCTCGGGTGAAGACCGCCACCGGCTTCTTTCCCTCTGTCCCCACCAGATAAACCTCTCTGGGGGTTTTATCAATCTCCTCTTCTCGAGGAGCATATTCTTTTTCAAATTGACCCCACAAGGTTTTCAAAGCCTTAAATCTATCCATGTAGACTCCGATGGCCTTTCCCCCTTTAAGTAGAACGCTATCAATGATAAAATAATCTATGCCATTCTCACTTAAGAATTCCTCTATTCCCTTCCTCAGATAACTTTTCCTTCCCAGGCTGGTCTCCACCGGAGGCGACCATCTGTATCTGGGTCGATAGGCACATTCGGGAAGCCAGATTCCGCGGGGAGGCTTTCCGAAGAATTCAATATAACTTTGCACCGCCTGCTTTATCTGAGCCTGCACCGAGGTATCCTGTGACAAAAGGGGAAGATACCCATGAGTGGCGGCACAGGTCATGATCTCGATGTGTCCGGCATCTTGTAGTTTTCTGAATTGATAGATAATGTCCCTTCCGTATTTAGTTTCAAAGTCGGATTTGATCTTAATATAATAATCCTTCCAAATATGCGCCACACGTAGCAAAAGCTTCCTCTGGTGCTTGTTGAATTCTTCGATGTCTTTTTCTGCGGCAATGATTTTGGTCTCCAGATAGGATGAAAATTCCTGCTTGAATGATTCATCTGCGAGCTGCTCGCAGAGAACCGGCGAGATTCCAATGGTAAGCTTGGGCGAATGGCCTTCGTCCACCAGCTCATTTAACACATTCAGCAAAGGAATGTACGTTTCCGCAGAAGCCTCATTTAGCCAGTCCATTCCATGCGGCCATTTCCCATGAGCGATTACATAAGGAAGGTGAGCGTGTAAAACAAAGGTGAAGCTACCTATGTTTTTTTTATTCACTTAGTCTTCCTCCGAATTTCAAAGTGAGAATTATGTTATGCAAAAAGGTAAGGATATCATCCGGGGTTGAACAGAGAAAGTAGAATCTATCCATTTCATCCGTTCAATCCGTTGACTAACCCTCATTCTCCCTTTGAGCCTGGAAGCCGATCTCCTTTTCCTTTCCCTCTTTCCCAAAGATCTTGATGGCTCCGAACTGACCTTCGAACTTTTTTATATTTGCTCCCAGAGCATCATAAAGCATCTTGGCATGTGCCGGCGTCATTAGGATACGAGCATAAACCCTGGTTTTTTGCACTCCGGGCATGACCCGGGCAAAATCTATGATGAACTCTGAAGGGGAATGGGAGATCAAAGCTAAGTTAGAGTAAATTCCCTCTGATTCCTTTTCCCCCAACTCCACATTAAGTCTACGCTGTTTTGCCTCCATGATTTTCTCCTTTTTGGGTTTCATTGTGCTTGCATTTTGAAACCATTTTAATATATTAACGGCTGATGTCAAGCGAAAACTTTGGTGCGAAAAAGTTTGCTCAAAGATACTTTACCTTCGAGCCAATTTTTGGCTGGAGGGCAAGCCAGACCTTTTTAATCGTTTTGATTATCGTTATTACCTGCATTTGCATGCCCATACCATGTTTGGCTGAATCAGATCCAGATGAGATAGAATCTCTGGATGGCTTGGTTAAATATCTTTATCGAGATACTAAACATGTTATGACCTCACCTTTGCACTGGAAACAGGATGATCTTGTTCTCTTTGCCACTTTTTCAGTAAGCACCTTCGCACTGATGCTTACGGATACAGACTTTCAAAAGTCTGTGCAAAAGAGCAGAACCCACACTACCGATCAAGTCTCTGAATGGACAGATAAATACACTAAGCGGGTGACCAACTTAACCATCGGCGGATTGTATTTCTCCGGTCTTATCTTTCATGATCGAAAAGCAAAAGAAACTGCACTTTTGTGTCTGGAATCAGTGGCTTTGGCTGAAGGTATAACCAAAGGTTTGAAACATTTGATAGGCAGGTCCAGACCTACTGGAGAGAAGGGTGCTTTTCATTTCAATCCCTTGAGAGTACCTCCTGCGGCTCACTCTCTCTCGTTTCCTTCCGGTCATGCCACCACCGCTTTCGCTTTGAGTTCGGTCATAGGAGAACAATATCAAAATTGGTGGGTTAGATTGATCGCATACAGTTTTGCTCTGATGGTCTCAATGGCCCGGGTAAACAACAATGCTCATTTTCTATCGGATGTGTTCTGGGGTGGGATTGTTGGAATCTCGGTGGGCAGATGTCTGGTTAAATTTCATGAAAAAGACAACACATCTGATTGGGAACTTATATCCACAAATGGATCTGATAATGTAAAACTTGGAATTTCAATCTGGGTAAAATAAAATTTAAAAGTTCAAGGGTTCAAAAGTTCGAGGGTTCAAAGGTTCAAGAGTTCAAAAGTTTAAAAGTTCAATTGGAGGTTGCTTGGAAAAAATCTTAAAAGAAAGATATGATCAAATTTTTTCCGGTTGGGGTGGACACGGGATTTTGGTCTTAGGGGATGTGATGCTGGATGAATATCTGTGGGGGAACGTATCTCGCATATCTCCTGAGGCCCCGGTGCCGGTGGTGGAGATAGCGAAAGAATCGATCAAATTGGGTGGCGCCGCCAATGTGGCTTTGAATGTAAAAAGCTTAGGAGATGAGCCGATTCTGGTGGGAGTTATCGGAGATGACAGAAACCGTGAAAAAATGATGTCAGCTCTGAATGAAGCTCAGATAAAAAGCGATGGAATTTTTGTTGACAACCCTCGAACGACTACCATAAAGACCCGGGTGATTGCTCACAACCAACAGGTGGTGCGGGCAGACAGAGAAAATACCGAAGAGATCTCAGAAAAGTTAACCGACGAAATCATAAGTTTTGTGAAAAAGAGGATACCGGAAATAGGTGCGATAATTATCTCCGACTATGGTAAGGGGATGATTACCTACAGACTTTTGTCTGAACTGATAGAATTGTGCAAGCGGAATGAAATTTTTATTGCGGTAGATCCCAAGGATACCCATTTCATGAATTATAAGCATGTGTCGTTGATCACTCCCAATCATCATGAGGCGGGATTTGTCTATGGCAAGAGAATAAAAGACGAAAGCATCCTTGACCAGGTGGGTTGGGGACTTTTAGAAAAACTGAAGGTGGAGGCTCTGCTCATCACCCGCGGAGAGAAAGGGATGTCATTATTTGAAGCAGACCGAACCTTGACCCATTTCCCCACCAGAGCCAGAGAGGTTTACGACGTGACCGGTGCAGGAGACACCGTGATATCCTCATTTGCCTGCGCGGTCGCCGCGAAAGCCAACTATAAGGAGGCGACTTTGATTTCCAATCATGCCGCAGGTTTGGTGGTAGGAGAGATCGGTACCGCCCAGGTGACCAAAGAAGAGTTGATAAGTGCTCTTGAAAACTTCATCAATTCAACTGAACTCAATCGTTAAAGACTATTTATGACACGTGATCCATCACAGAGTAGATGATGAGCCATAAAAAAATTAAAAAATTAAAACAGCTTCTTAAAATAAGAATTGAACTTAAAAAACAAGGAAAAAAGGTGGTTTTCACCAACGGATGTTTTGATATTCTTCATCGAGGACATATCGAATGTTTGAGAAAAGCCAGATCCTTCGGAGATATACTAATTGTGGCTTTAAACAGCGATTCTTCGGTGCGAAAGATTAAGGGAGAAAAAAGGCCTATCCTTTCGCAAAATGATCGTGCAGAGATCATAGCCTCGCTGGAGATGGTGGATTACGTTTTGATCTTCAATCAGGAGACACCTCAAAAAATCGTTGCCCACCTGGTTCCGGATGTTTTGGTAAAGGGTGGTGATTATACAAAAGATGATATTGTAGGAAAGGATATTGTGGAGTCCAGCGGCGGTCGGGTTGTCAGGGTGAAAAAGATTCCGGGAAGGTCGACCAAGAATATCATCAGGAAAATAATCAACCGTTATGCTGGTGCGTGAACTCACAATATGTTTTTGAAAAATCCATCTGCTACTACCATAAAGGTAATAATGTCATCTGTTCTTGTTTGTTGATTTCCATTTTAGCCAGCCAGAAGATTTTTAGATATTCAATAGGAGTTACTAAGAGGAGCAGAAAACAGTTTACATCTTATTATTGACTTTTTCTCCCACATGCGAATTTTGCACCTTGAGGCCTATTTTTGGCTTGACTCGAAATCCCCCTTTAGTAAAGGGGGATTTAGGGGGATTTTTCAAGATTCAAATCCCCCCTTCCCCCCTTTTTCTAAAGGGGGGTTGTAAACAATTATATGCTCTCCTTAATAACCGGTGAAGAACCGTATAAAAAATAGCCC
>JAGMFA010000043.1 GCA_023127875.1 Candidatus Zixiibacteriota bacterium | reverse complement strand
AAGCAGAGGATTCCACCACCGCCGTAGTTAACAGAGTTCGCTTTGATTACGTTATTGGTGATTACGGGTGAAGAATAGGACTCGCAGGAGATTCCGCCACCCGAGCTTGCACGATTGTAGGTTATGTTGTTGTTCCTGATTGTCGGTGAAGAGCTATAGCAGAAAATGCCGCCACCTGATCGATCTTCATAGGGTGGGAATGTTCCAATACCATTTTGAATGGTGAATCCCGTGATTACAGAATTTGAATCTTCACCTGAAACAAAAATAACCACACTGCCTGTATCGTTTATGCCTAAAGCCAAAGTGTCCGCATCTATAATAGTAGAATCAATGGTGGTTGTGTCGTTATCAAAGATAAAATTGCTGGCAACTAAGATACCTTTGCCGAGGAAGTCTATCCTTTCATAATAGTGGCCTGTTGCCACCAAAACTGTGTCACCGTTAACTGCGCCGTTGATTCCAGCCTGAATGGTGGACGAATCGGCCGGGACGTGGATGATCGTTGCTTGGAGAAAGTTTGGAACAAACAAGGTAAAAATCAATGCGCATAGGATAAGAAGCCTTTTTATGGTTATTTCCTCCGAAATCGGAATTGTCATAAAACGCCTGAATTATATTTATATTTTTCCGTGTTCTCTAATTTAATATAACAATATTTTGGCAATCTCCAAGCAGAATCTGAAAAAAAATAACCGCCCCGAACAGGGCCGCTACAGGTTTGAGTAATTAGGAGAGATTCAGGAGCGCAGGCATCTATGTTTGTCGAAGTTCTGGAGTGTAAACGTCTAAGTTTGCTAAAGTTGCGGTATGAACCGTATGAGAGAGCTTAGCTTTCCTTTTCACATATTTTTGCAGATAGACCACGAATACGGAGCCTTTCCCTGGCTGGCTACGAAATTCTATTCTTCCACCCAGATTGTTTACCAGTCTCTGCACTATGGCCAACCCCAGACCGGTGCCATTTCTCTTGGCGGAATAGAAAGGAGTAAAAATCTTTTCCTTCTGTTCCTCAGTCATCCCTTTTCCCTGGTCCATGATGGCAAGAGGAATCCATTCAGATTCCTTCGGCTCCTCCTCCGTGAAATGGGATTTATCTAATTGATTTAAGGTCTTGTCAGTTATCAATACCTCTCCCCACCTGCCTTCCATGGATTCAATGGCATTTACCAAAAGATTTAAAAATATCTGTTTTATCTGATTCTCTTCACCTAAAACATATCGCACATCTGAAGAGAAGATTTTCCTTATGGAGATATTTTCTTTAAAAGACGGGTGTTTTTGGGCGATCTCTATCACATCATTTAAAATACGGAATAACTCCACCTTGCTCAACAACGAAGGACCGATGCGAGCATAATTTAAGAAATCGGTTAGAATCCGATTCAACCTCCCCGTCTCTTTGATAATCAGATCCAAAAGATTTTGATTCTCCTCGGATAAAGAAAGTTCCTCCTTTAAGACCTCCACCGATCCGGAGATGGAGGCTAAAGGATTTCGGATCTCATGAGCGATTCCAGCAGAAAGTTCCCCTACTACGGCTAACCTGTCAGCCGTCCTGATCCTCTCCTCCAGTTTCATTACCTCGGTGATATCTTGAAAGATGGCGATCACTCCCCTCACTCCTTTTTCCCTATCCCCTAAAATGGAGGTGCTCATTCCGATAGGAATCTTTTGGTTGTTTTTGCCATCGATATAAAGAAGACCCCTTAAATCTTCCTGATTGAACCTTATCACCTGAGTTATTTTTTCTGCCAGCTGGGGCATCCTTGGCCTAAACACCTCCCGGCAATCTTTTCCCTTCACCTCTGCTTCAGAATATCCCAATATCTCCTCTGCCGCCCGGTTAAAATAAACAATTCTTCCCCAGGTATCGATGGTGATAAGACCGCTTTTTAAATGTCTTAATATTTCATCCGTATCCGTCTTAATCTTGTCTAACTCCAGAGAAGCACTCCACAGTTCTTCCCCTTTCACTTTCAATTTTTGAGCCAGATAGCCACTTATGAAAGCCACCAGAAAGAAGGTGCAGATGTAAAGAAAAACCTTATAAAATGATGCATCGCTAATCAAAAGTATGCTTTTGAGGGAAAATTCCAATCCCTCTCCAGACCAGAGGATAAAGGCATAAGCTAAGCTGGATAAACCAGCCATAAGCACGCTTCCAATCAATCGATAAATTAGGCTGGCGGAGAGGATGGTCAAAATAAAGAGAATGGCGAAAGGACTGTCTATGCCACCGGTATGATGAATCACCCCCATCTCAATGGTGATCTCCAGCACAAGCTGTAAGATCACCAAGGTGCGGAAAAGTAGTTGACCAGTTCGATACAGATCAAATGCGATGAGCAAAAGAAGAGCTAGGGTTACAAAAGAGTAAATGGTGAAGGGCAATACCAGAAAATCCGGCACCTGGAAGAAGAGAACCACAATTATCAACAACAGAATAAATATGGAGAGGCGTGACAAAAGAAGCCAGGGAATTTTAGAATAAGAGGGTTCTGAGTTGTTCATATCCATCCGCATCTAACCTGATTTTGGGTTTTCTTTAATGTGGTTGCTAGCCCTATAAGCTTACGTTTGTGCTAAAAAACAAAACTGTAGTTGTTTTCTACCTCACCTCTTTTATCCCCTCTTCATTTTTTGGAGAGTGGATTTTGGAGGAGGGGTTTTCAAAATGTCAACTTTATTGAGCCTTTAAGATTCTGATCTTTACCAAGAAATTCCAGCTCCCCAAGTGAGGAGACCATTGACTGTCTGATGATCATGCCAGCTTCATCCTTTCTCGGAAAGTCGTTCGATTCAAAAAGTCCGAATTTCAAAAATTGGCGAAAGAACCCAAAAATTTACACCACTGCAAAAAAATCGCAGTGGTGCATGGTCCAGCTAATAATGTATCTTGTGAAAAAAGTCAACTCAATCAGATTTATGGCAAATAAATAAATTGACATAATCACCCTCCCCTCACCCCCTCCCACTTGCAGTGAGCTTGTCGAACCTGTCAAGGGAGGGGGAAATTTATGACGGAGACCCCCATACGGGAGCGTCCGCTCGTCTGGGAAGTTCCCTCTTCCCTTGTGGGGGAGGGTTAGGGTGAGGGGTTTGTAGACTTATTTCTTGCTTTTGTATTAGTTTACGATATTTTTCCTATAATCTCAAACATGGGCAGATACATGGCTATCAATATTCCTCCGATCACCGCCCCCATGATGACTATGACCACCGGCTCGATGACAGAGGTTAGAGCCGCCACCGCGGCATCCACCTCCTCATCATAGAAGTCAGCGATTTTGGAAAGCATCTCATCCAATCCGCCGGTTTTCTCCCCCACTGAAATCATCTGGGTAACCATGGGAGGGAAGACCCCACATTGCTTCAATGGTTGAGTGATGGTCTCCCCTTCTGCAATGGAGAGGACCGATCTTTTTATGGCATCATGTACCACCCGATTGCCCGACGTTCTGGCAGTGATATCCAAAGCATCCAGGATGGAAACTCCGGAGGAGATCAAGGTTCCCAGGGTGCGCGAAAATCTTGAGATGGCGCTCTTTCTGATCAAATCTCCGATAAGTGGAATTCTCAGCTTCACTTTGTCGATATTAAGTCTGCCTTTATCTGTCTTTGAATAAAATTTATATGCAATGATCAAAAGGATCAATAAAACAATTCCGGTTAAAATATTGCTTCGAAGGAACGCGCTTAAAGAGAGGATGAACTGAGTGGGAGCTGGTAGTTCCGCTCCCAGACCGGCAAACATCTTGGCAAAGATGGGGACTATGTAAGTCAACATGATGAAGGTGACTCCAATAGCCACGGTCATCACCACCGCCGGATAGATTAAGGCTCCTTTGACCTTGCGTGCCAAAGCATCCGCCTTTTCTCTATATATGGCCAGCCTTACTAAAATGACGTCCAAGGCTCCTCCGATCTCACCTGCATCCACCATGTTGACAAAAAGGTCGTCGAAAACCTTTTTGTGTCGGGCTAAAGCCTCTGCCAAGGTGGTACCTGCCTGCACGCTTTCCTTTATCTCACCGATCACCCTTCTCAGTTCCGCTGATTCCATCTGCTGGGATAATATCTCTAGGCACTGGACCATGGGGAGTCCGGCTCCAATCATGGTGGCGAATTGCCGGGTGAATCGGGAGATATGCACCTTCTTTATTCCGGTGCCAACTCTTATGCGTATTTGAGAAGGCTTGGTGGAAACCTGAGAGACCAAAACCTTTTTACTTCGCAGGATCCTTTCCAGCTCAGCCCGGTTCTTTACCTTCAACTCACCTGCAACTTGAGTTCCCCCCAATGTCCTCCCCTTATAGGTGAAAACTGGCAATTTAACCTCCTTCTCTTAGAAACTGTCACCCTTAAAATCCTGATCTGCAAACAAAAACCAAATTTGGACCTTCACCGCAAAATTTCTGAGTCAACAGAAAAGTTGAGTTTAATGGGTTACGTTTTTCTTGATTTCGCTTCTACCAACTACATTCGAACCATATGCCGTTGTCGACCTATCTCAGCTTTTTTGGCTAAAAGCTCATTTAGCTCATTGATATTTGAGCTTCTTCCCATGGCATCACCCAAGGTGATTTTGTGTTTCAGATAAAGCTCAGCTAAAGACTGATTCATGGTCCTCATGCCATACCTCTGCCCCGCTTGCATCAGGCTATAGATCTGATGAATCTTATCATCCCGGATCAAAGCTCTGATAGCTGGTGTGCAGATCATGGTCTCTAAAGCTAGCACCCTCCCTCCCCCTATTTTAGGGATCAACTGCTGACTTATCACCGCCTGCAAAACGAAAGAGACGGTGACCCGAACCTGCTCCTGCTGATTGGTAGGGAAGACATCGATGATTCTGTTAATCGACTCGGCACAGGAGTTGGTATGCAAAGTGGCAAAGGCTAAATGTCCGGTTTCGGAGATATTCAAGGTGGCTTCCATAGTTTCTAAATCTCTCATCTCTCCAACCAGAACCACGTCCGGATCCTCTCTTAAAGCATATTTTAAAGCACTGGCAAAAGACTGGGTATCAGCATAAACCTCCCTCTGGTTGATCAGTGAACAATTGTGTCGATGAAGATACTCGATGGGATCCTCTACCGTCAGAATGTGACAGTGTATTTCCTGGTTTATCTTATTGATCAGAGCCGCTAAGGTGGTGGACTTTCCGCTTCCCGTGGGGCCGGTCACCAACACCAAACCCCGGGGCAAATCAGCTAACTCCGAGATCACCCTGGGTATGCCCAACTCCTCGAAACCAGGGATGCGAAAAGGAATCTGTCTCAGAGCAACGGCCACATTCCCCCTTTGTATGAAGACGTTACACCTGAATCTGCTCAAGTTTTCGATCCCGAAGGAAAGATCAAGCTCACTTTTCTCCTCAAATTGTTGTCTCTGCTTTTCACTCATTATGCTGTAAGCTAACTTTTTGGTCCCCTCTGCAGTCAAAATATCAAAATCGGTCTTAACCAACTTTCCATCAATTCTAAGCTGGGGTGGCGAACCTACGGTGAGATGAAGGTCGGAGGCATTCTTCTTTACGATTAATTCCAAGAGTTCCCGTAAGGTGACCATCTTTTACTCCTGTTTTTTCTTTATCTCAGATCCTAAGGCAAAAAGATTCCCTACTATATTATCGACTCAAGAAATCGATTCTTAATCCAACTTTCTTCTTCCATTCCTGATCATTTAATTCTCTTGGTATCGTCAGGCAGTTACCGATAAAACCTCTCCCACCGTGGTGATGCCTTGCTTTAACTTTTCCAGGGCGGCGGCTCTTAAAGTGAGCATACCTGCAGTTACAGCCTGTTCTCTTATATCCGCGCTGGAGGCTCCGGAAATAATCATCTTTTCAATTGCAGGAGTTAGGGGCATTACCTCAAAAATACCGGTCCTTCCTGAATAGCCGGTATTATTGCATTCCGAGCAACCCCTCCCTTCATAGACTTTGAGATCTTTGATCTCATTGTCAGCCAATCCCAGCATTTGTAAAGTCTCTGAGGAAATTTGGACCTGATGCTTGCAATTAGGGCAGATTTTACGCACCATCCTTTGAGCCATGATCAACCTGACACAGGAAACCACCAGATAGTTGGGAATGCCCATATCGATCAACCGGTCGATAGTACTGGGGGCATCGTTGGTATGTAGTGTGGAGAAGACCAAATGTCCGGTTAAGGCGGCTCTCACCGCGATCTCTGCGGTCTCGCTGTCTCTGATCTCTCCCACCATGATCACGTCCGGGTCCTGCCTCAAAAACGACCTTAGACTTGCAGCAAAGGTCAATCCGATATCGCTTTTCACCGCCACCTGATTTATTCCGTCGAAATTGAACTCCACTGGATCCTCGGCGGTGGTGATATTGATGTCCGTGGTGTTGATCTGCTTTAAGGCAGAATAAAGGGTGGTGGTCTTTCCGCTGCCAGTGGGACCGGTCACCAGGATCATGCCGAAGGGAAGGTGGATGGTTTTATCGAATTCCTTAAGAGAGTGTTGGGAGAAACCCAATTTTGTTAAATCCACGTTGACACTCCTTGGATCCAGAATCCGCATCACCACCTTCTCGCCGAATATGGTGGGAAGAACGGATACTCTCAAATCCACCGCCCGATCACCAAACTTCACCTTTATCCTCCCATCCTGAGGTAATCTCCTCTCGGAGATGTCCAAATCCGCCATTATCTTTACTCTGGAAACTATGGCCGCACGATATTTAAAAGGCAAGGGAGACATCTCCTGCAAATTTCCATCTAATCTGTATCTGACCCTTATTCTTTTTTCATAGGTTTCTATATGAATGTCCGAACATCCTCTTCGAATGGCATCCCCGATGATGGAATCCACCAGTTTGACCAAAGGCTTATCCTGCACCTGGGATCTTAAATCCTGCTCAGTAGGAATCTCCTCGCTCTCCTCAATCACCTCCAGACCCTCCTCTTTCAAGCCCTTGAGTATCTGGTCTAATCCTGCGCTATCCTGATAATAGGTATCTATCGCCTTCTGAATGGTTTTCTCTGGACTGATAACTGGCTGAACCGCACATCCGGTGATAAACTTTATGGCGTCTAAAACATAAATGTTATTAGGATCGGAAATAGCCACTATCAGAGTCTTGCCCAGCTTGCTGACGGGGATGACGTTAAACTTCCTGGCAATGTCTGAGGGAATCATCTTCACCACCTCTGGGTTCAGCTCGATGTCAGATAGCCTCAAAGCGCCAATATTCAACTGCCTTCCGATAAATTCTGAGAGCTCAGCCTCATCCAAGAGCGCTCCCATCTTAACAAGAACATCCCCTAATTTCTCTTTACTTTCTCTTTGTAACTCTAAGGCCTGGGTAAGTTGTTCCTCCGATATCTTGCCCGCCTTAACCAGCATGTCTCCTAATTCATGTGACATAGATTTTACCTAAAAACTTAAGGAGTCACCGAAGGTCATATCTGTCCAGAGGGCTCTCTATTTTGCCATTCCTCAGATATAGTCATACCTTTTCTGCCTAACTGGATGATAAACTCTTTTGGGTCCTACTTTTCTTGGTGCTCTAAAACATCATCTTTTTAGGATTGCTCAGAAAAAATATCATCCAGTCTGCTTTCTAAAGAGGTCGAAAACTCTGCATCTGTGCCGGTTTTCTTCTCGCCTTCGGTTTGGCGATCCCGATGGCTGGCAGAGGAGAAAACCCTTTCCAGATTTTCAGCAGTCTCCTTAGCATAGAGTCGAACCATGCCGATGGTGGTTCGATCATCAAAGATGACAGCCAGAATGGTCCTTTCCCCTACCAGGGTGATATGAATATGATCCTTTTTCCCCTGATGGAAAAGAACGGAAAACTCCGGCTCTCCCACCAGACGGGCGATCTCTCGGGTGGAGGCAAAGCTTCCAGCTAAAAGCGCCGCTAAAGCAGTGGTGTCCAAGGATTGAGTGAAACCCTGTCGGGTGATCAAATGACCATCCTTGTCCACCAGGAGAACACACTTGGCTTGCGCATCCTTGATTAATCTGCTCAGAGCTTTCTCTATCTTTCTGATCTGCTCTTCATAGATTACCAAATCCTCCTGTCTCAATTTCACACCTCCGCTTTATCTATTGAAAAGTTTATTCAAAAAACGCCATAAAAAGAACCCTTTCGATTTGGCCTTTTTGTCGGATTTGCCTGCAGACCAGCTTATTATGGTGGGGCTTTCCCTGGAGAGGACCTGATCCATCTTTTCCTCCTCTGGGATTTCTCCCACCTCCAACTCGATTTCGGGTTTCGTTTCTTTGTGGGTCTCTGGTGGCTTAGTGGTTTCCTTTTCTGCTGGAGGCTTAAGTTTCTCTTGCGTGATGGTGGCCACCGGCGGTTGGGTTGAGCTCTCAACGGAAGTTGAGGAACTGATAGCTTTTGCCATTTGCTCAGTCTTCGGCGTCTGGGAGAGATCAAGCTCAGCTGGCGCTTTTTCAACCTCCTTCACTTCAATCTCCTTTTCCTGGAAAAGTTTTTTCCGTTTGGCTTGATCTAAGACCAATTTGCTGATACACTTCAAAGTATCAAACACACCTCTTCCCTGGGTGGCAACAGCTTCGAAGTGAGGAAGCTTTTTGGGGTTTAATGCAGCTTCTAGTTCCTCCACCGAACTGATGTCAGGAAGGTCCTTTTTGTTATATTGAAACACTAAAGGAATCTTGTCTATGTTGTATCCGTACTCTGACAGATTTTCCACCAGATTCTGCAAGCTTTCTATGTTCTCATCCATTTTGGATTTCTGGGAATCTGCCACGAAGACCAAACCATCCACACCTCTTAACACCAGCTTTCTGGTAGCATTGTAATACACCTGCCCGGGGACGGTGTAAAGCTGGAATTTGGTGGAAAACCCATGTATCTTCCCGATGTCCACCGGAAGGAAATCAAAATAAAGGGTTCTATCCTGATCTGTGGCCAAAGAGATCAAATCCCCCCTGGTTTTAGGCGGGATCTTTTGATGAACATATTGGAGGTTGGTGGTTTTTCCGGAAAGTCCGGGACCATAAAAGACTATTTTACACGAGATCTCCTTGAAGGCATAGTTTATGGATGCCATCTTCTCTCTCCATTGGGCAACGATGGTCTATCTCAGACGGACCTTTGGGCAACCTTTATCTTTTCCGCCGCATTTTTGATCTCCAGTCGAACCAATCCCACATTCACCTGAGGATCCGTGGTGACCGCCAAGATGCCTATTCCCACATCGGTCAAAAACAGCTTGCCTTTGTTGGCTTCCACGGTTATCTGTTTCAGATCCTCATTGGAAAGGCGTTCCATCGACTTTTTGGCTGTGCTGGTGATGGAAGCCGCCAAAGCTCCCACTGCCTCGTCCTCAAGTTGGGTATTCAAATCAGCGGCGATCACGATGCCATCCTGTCCCACTATCATGCTGCCGTTGATCCCAGTGGTCTTGTTTAGCTCCTCCAATATCTTGTACATATCATGCCTCCACAACTTTTGGTATGTTTTGCTGGTACCTCTCGGCAAGAATTTTTTTAATCATTCCGGTGGACTGCAGTATTCGAACCGAAAGCAGTTCATCCGTGTGGCGATCAGATACCACCACCAAGGTGAAGTTTCCTATCTGGTTTAAGCATATCCACAGATCCGGGGTATAAATTCCGATTCGTTCTGAAACTTTCTCCTCCATCTGGTGAAGTATTTGATCATTCCTCTCCTTCAAGCACCGAGCCAAAGAGGCAATCTTCTCTGGATCGAAATCAGATGAAGAATCTTTTGCCACCACCAACCCTTCCTGATCCACCAGAATTGTCGCCTTCACCCCGGAGTATTCTCTAAGGTAATGTAGAACACTTTCTAAGCTACCTTCTCCTACCACCTTAACCTCCTTTTGTGGGGAAATTAATCCTTTGCCATCTAGCCTCTCTTTTGTTCTTTCAGGAGTAAAGAAAGAGGGAAGGGAATCCGCAGCCCTTTTCTCGAACTTCATAGGCGCCCGTTTTGCTGTTTTTTTCATAAAGATTTCTAAAAGTGATTTGAGTACAAAGGGGGACATCAAAGCTTGAAGAAGAAAAGCTGGCATATATTGATAGATCCCCAACTGAAAAGAAGAGGATAAAGACAAAGAAAACATAACCAGAAGAAGTATACCAAATCCAATCCCCAAGCCGATTCGATAGCCTAAAGTCAGCACGGCAAATAGAAGAACCTTTGGAGCGGAGGCTCTGGAGAACATGACAAACAGGATCAGCATATACCAGCTCAGCTCAAAAGCGAAAAGCAAAAAAAGCGACCAATCCAATTTCAGCCCAAAATCCTTGGGGAAGAATATCAGTGGAACCACCATGATAAAAAAGGAGACCAAAAGAACTCCCCTCACTTCCCCTCTGTAATCAGAATTCACCTTCCCTCCCTTTTATTCAAGGTTTTTGGACAAATGTTCGAAAAGCTCACTCACTCTTACCTTTAAAGCTCCCAGATTGGCTTCTGGGGCACAACATAATACAAAAGCATGTTGATTGAATTTCATTATCCAAAATTCAAGATCTTCAGTCTCCATCAAGACCTGTTCATATTCTCCAAACCCAATTCCAGATATCCCATCCCTTACACATCGGGTGATGCTGGTGGTGATTGCCCCGATTTGCTCTTTTTTGAAATTGGGGTTTAACCTACTCTCCAGCACCAATCCATCCTCCCCTACCACCAGCGCTCCCACTATACCAGGCAAGGATTTCAAATAATGCACCCCATCCTTAAGATCCACCACCTTCTCTATGCGCCAGCGTTCCTGCACTGTCATTACATCATAGTCTGGCTTGCCCGTCTTGCGGAAATCTACTTTTTGCTTTATAGTTTCCAAAAGCTCACCCAGCACCTGATTTTCCGGATCAATGGTTTTGAGCTTCTCCAAAACCTTCTTGGCATCATTTATTTGATCTTTTTTTACGAGAATCTGAGCTAAAAGAAATTCAGTGGCTCTGGTCTCTCCATCTGCCTGGACTGCCAAAGCCAGCTCCTTTTCCGCCTCAGAATACATCCCTCTGTCCATGTTGATCTTTGCCATCACCAGATGCCCGGGACCATAATGGGGATAAAGTTTCAATCCCCGAGTACAGATATGAAATGCTTTAGCCAAATCTCCCTTCTTACGATAGGCATCTGATAAAGCCGCAAAAATCAGAGATTCAGGACTACGGGATAAAATCTCCTCACATTTGTAGATTCTTTCATCCAATTGTGCAGTCAGGCGCATAAATCCTCTCAGTTTAAGCTACACTCCGCCCACAAATCAAAAGATGCCGTAAAATTTATGCCAAACAAAAAGCTTCTTTACCAGATGGAGCCACAAAGACAAATCTGACAAGTTCTTAGAATATGGCTACTAAGTTTATCGACAGCCTAATTTGATTACTTAACTTTGTTGTTTGAAAAAATGGAGCTAAGTCCTCTCAATTTCTGTGCTTGGGAGAAATCTTAAAAGTCCAAAAAGCGGTTGAACTTAGAAGGGTGAAATCAACTCAAGACTTTTTTCATGAAGTAAATACCAGAAGCTAAGCAAATGACAAACAAAAGGCGGAGAGAAGAAATTATGCCCAAAGAGATATTTAGAAAACCAACACTTACCGACAGGCTAAGAAGCTGAGCCACAAACAGAAGGACAAAGGAGAGAGAAAAAAGAGTCCATCCGGAAGCCAGCTCCCCGTCCTTTAAGAATGATTTAACCCTCACTGAGATGAGAAAGCAGACAAACGTTCCTGCCAGAAGTAAAATATCCAAAAGCGCTGGAACCACCGATGAAGAGTCAGAACCTCGAACCGTCGCCCGGAAGGTCTCGGCGTTTTCATCGGCACAAAACGCTTGTTCAGCAAGAAACATCAGCCCAAAGAGGATGATGCAAGTTAGCTTTCTGCCCATTTCCACCTTCAAGAACTTTTGAAGTTTTTCTATAAACATCGCAGGCTTTTCTTTAGAGTTTTTAAAAGCTCTTCCTCTAACTCATACTCTTTTGCAATCCACCTCTTTTCGGCTACCACCGGAGCTACCTCTTTTTTAATCTGAGAGATAACCTGCCTGGTTAGGTTCTTTCCTAAACTTCTGGAGATGGCTCCCAAGAATTCCAAAAGTAAATCATTAAATCCATCCATCAACTTGTGAAATCGAATGGGCTGGGGGATTTTCTCACTCGAGCTTTCCAGATGACGAAAGTCTAAGAAATTCTCAGAGCTTTCCAGGTTAGCTAAGATAGGGTTAAAAGATTTCTGAGCATCAAAACATCTCTTTAAAATCTTCTTCGCTCCCTCTCCCAACTTCCGGGAGGCCATTTTTTCAATGGTCTGATAGGACTGAGAATACAGTCTGATCACAACTTCCGGAAGGAGTTTCTCTACGTCCGTTTTTTGTTTGATCGTCTTCTTCTTTTCCCCTGCCTCAACCAACCCTGAAGTGATCATGTTATATAAAGCCTTGCGTGTGTTAAATTCGCTCAAAGGACTTACCCGCAAGAGCTCGGGGATAGTCCTCTCTCCATCGATAAAGGGAAGTAGCTGTAAATCATTTACGGGCATGGTAACTGTGCTCGACTTTATCTTGAGATTTTTCACCATCTGAAGTTTCACATCATCCGCCGGAAGGGTTTGCTGAACTTGTATCCACTCATCGATTCTTCTTGATCCCTCCATGATCACGTTCATGGTATTGAGCTGGGTGGTGATTTGGTCTGCAGGTGGCAACCTCCCCTCGAAAAAGATGAACTCACCTGAATTCCAGCCAAACAGGTTATAAATTATCTCCTCTATCTGATATTGTAAACATTCTATCAGCTCCTCTTTGGTCAAAACCCTCATCTCCAGGAGGATGGTACCCAGTCTTTTTTGACCTAGCTTCTGAAGGGTTAAAGCTCTCTTTAGATCTGGCTTGAGAATCTTCCTTCTCCTTAGAACAAGATTTCCTAAAAGCTCATCTTCGCTTCCAAAAGAGGTAGCATAGATGATACTTCCCTTCATGAAATATATCTCTCTTTTCTGGTCATCCCGGGAGATAAAAAGCATCCCCGTCTTTCCTGCCGCACTGATTAACTGCAGAAGGTCGGATAAAGAAACCGTCTGCAGATTTCCAGTAAGCCCCGCTTCTTTGGTCTTAACGTTCATACTCAGAAATGAACTTGAGGGTCAAATCTTTACACAGCAAACCTCTTACCCAATGCACATAGTTTCGTCCATAAAATATTAATCGGGAGAAGATTCACAATTCTTAACTTTACTTTGTAAAAGATTTTGCCCTCTTCACCTTGTGGCTGTGTCACAACTGTGTTTTGAACTGGTAGCCGCCCGTACGGGCGTAAGCCCATAAAATTCAACACCACGATTTCGCCCCGCCAGAGGCGGGGCGGCTACCAAAACTGAATTTGTGACACACTCTCCTTACGGAGAACGAAACTTTGCCCTTTTTATAATCTGCCATTAGCTATGAGATTCCGCATCTTTTGCTGGAGGCAAGATGCTTTCGTCAGAGACAAGCTCTGACGCTACACAATCTTTAGAAAAAATCTTTCTGCAAGGGTTTTTGGTATTTTCCGAAAAGCATAGCAAAAAAGTGCGCACTTACTAAGAAGAGCAGGAAATAGTTTACATCTTATTATTGATTTTTTCTCCTGCATGCGGATTCTGCACCTTGAGGCCTGTTTTGGGCTTGACTTTAAATCCCCCTTTAGTAAAGGGGG